>NZ_JBHWGD010000003.1:46876-71958 GCF_042733235.1 Kitasatospora sp. NPDC059722 | reverse complement strand
TCTCCAACAAAAACACAACAACCCACAACCATACCACCACGCCCTCCCACCCTTGGGGGGGCCCCCCCCTCTCGGCGACTGTGGAGCTATGGGGAATTGAACCCCAGACCTCTTGCATGCCATGCAAGCGCTCTACCAACTGAGCTATAGCCCCGCGACACGTGCGGCACCGGCCAGGCCGGACCACTGGTGCGGAGTGGAGCTATGGGGAATTGAACCCCAGACCTCTTGCATGCCATGCAAGCGCTCTACCAACTGAGCTATAGCCCCGCACTCACCGGATCTCCCGCTTCCCTTCCGGGCCGCGTTCCTTCCCTGCGAACGAGGAAGACTCTAGCTGGTCAGGCCCGGAACTGCGAAATCCGCCCCTGCGAGCCACCTGCGGGCAACCTACGAGTCCCTCCCGGGCCCCGCGCTCCCGCTCCCGCTCCGCACCCCGCCGCCGACACTCAGGTGTCGTCGCCGATGACCGGCTGCGGGAGCGTGCCCGCGTTGTGCTCCAGCAGTCGCCAGCCGCGCGCCCCCCGGCCCAGCACCGACCAGCAGCAGTTGGACAGCCCGCCGAAGCACTCCCAGAGCGCCGGCTCCAGGCCGAGCAGGCGCCCGAGCATGGTGCGGATCGTCCCGCCGTGGCTGACCACGACCAGCGTGCCGCTCTCCGGCAGCTTGTCGACCGCCTCCAGCACCACGGGCACCGAGCGGTCCGCGACCTCGCTGGACAGCTCGCCGCCGCCGCGCCGCACCGGCTCGCCGGCCGCCCAGGCCGCGTACTCCTCGGGGTAGCGGGCCCGGATCTCGGCGTTGGTCAGACCCTGCCAGGAGCCCGCGTACGTCTCCCGCAGGCCCTCGTGGTGCTGCACGTCGAGCCCGGTGATCCTGGCGAGCTCGTCGGCGGTGCGCCTGGCCCGCTTGAGGTCGGAGGAGATCAGCAGGTCGGGGCGGAGCCCCGAGAGCAGCCGGGCGGCGCGCTGCGCCTGCAGCACGCCGTGGCCGGTCAGCTCGATGTCGGTCGTGCCCTGGAACCGCGATTCGAGGTTCCAGGAGGTCTGACCGTGGCGCCAGAAGACGATGCGCGGGCCCCGCGCGGCCGGGCTCAGAACTGCTCCTCGGGCTTGCCGAAGTCGTCGGCCGGGGCGACGGCGTTGCCGGCCTCGTCGGTGTGGGCGTCCGGGCGGTTGCGCGAGGCGATGGCGTCCTCGGGCAGCGGCAGCTCGGGGCAGTCCTTCCAGAGCCGGTCCAGCGAGTAGAAGGAGCGCTCCTCGGAGTGCTGGACGTGCACGACGATGTCCAGGTAGTCGAGCAGGATCCAGCGGCCGTCGCGCTCGCCCTCGCGGCGCACCGGCTTGATGTCCAGCTGCTCGCGCAGCTGGTCCTCGATCTCCTCGGCGATGGAGCGGACCTGGCGGTCGTTGTTCGCGGACGCGATCAGGAAGGCGTCGGTGATCGACAGCACCTCGCTGACGTCGAAGGCGATGATGTTGTGCGCCAGCTTGTCGGCCGCCGCCTGGGCGGCGACGGTGATGAGCTGCTGGCTGTGGTCGGTGACGGTCACGGTGTACTTCCGGGTCGGCGGCGTGGGGCTGCCCCGACGCACCGCCGGGACCGCATTCCAGGATCTCACGCCGCCCGGGCCGTCCCGGAACCGCTTTTTTCCGGTGCGGGGGGGGGGGGGGGGGGGCCCCCCCCCCCCCCCCCCCCCCCCCCCCCGCCCGCCGCCGGGGGGGGGGGGGGCGGGGGGGGGGGGGGGGGTCCCACAACCACCGCGGCCGGGGTCGCCCGGCCCCCACGCGCACCGCCGGCCGCCGGCCGGCTACTGGTTCTTCGGCGGCTGGTAGTCCTTGCCGAGGACGACGACCAGGTCCGCGTTCTGGGCGTCACCGACCTTCTTCACCGCCGTGTCCGGCAGCCCGAGGCTGGTCGCCAGGGACTTCGCGGCGGTCTGCCGGGCGTCGTCGGTGTAGCGGATCTCACTGGTCGCCTGCGGCGTGCCCTTGGCGCCGCCGGGGATGAAGGTCAGGCCCGCGTTCACGATCTGGACCTGTGCGGAGGCGGCGGCCTGGTCGTTTCCGGAGGCGTCCTGGACCGACACGCGCGCCGGGGCGTCGCCCGCGACGGCCGACTTCACGGTGCCGCCGAGCACGTCCTTGACCTGTTTGCCGGCGGTGGCCTCGTCCAGCGAGCCGTCCGGCTTGACGGTCAGCGCCGTGGTGCCGAAGTGGCCGTCCTTGGCCTGCTGGGCGAGCTGGGCGAGCACCCCGGCGAGGGCGTCCTCGGGCAGCGACGGGTCGAGCACCGCGTTCATCCGGTGCACGTCGTCCTTGGCCTCGTTGAAGTCGGTGGGCATGGTGCGCACGACGGCGTCCATGACCTGGCCGAACCGGGCGAGCTGGGCGTCGCGGTTCTCCCCCGCCGCCTGCATGGTCGCGTAGGCGACCGCGGCCTTGCCGTTGAGCAGGGTGTTCTTGCCGGCCGCACTGAGCAGGGCGCCGTCCGGCTTGCCGCCGTCGTGGGTCTCGGCGTTGGTGTCCACCCGGACGCCGCCGAGCTGGTTGACCAGCAGTTCCAGGTAGGGGGTGTCCAGCCGCCAGGTGCCGGCCACGGGGGCGCCGAGCACGGCGGACAGGCCGTCGCGGGTGGCGGCGGCGCCCATCGAGGGGTCCAGTGCCTGGCTGACCGGGGCGACGGCCGGGTCGCCCGGGCCGGGCAGTCGCAGGGTGTCGGGGAGCAGCAGCACGGTGCCCTTGCCCCCGGCGGCGTCGTTGACGAGCAGCGCGCTGGAGACCTTGCCCTGCAGGTCGCGCAGGTGCACGACGTTGACCTGGCGCTTGCCGGCCGCCTTGGCCGCGGTCTGCTTGCTGTCGCCGGTGAAGAACAGGTAGCCGCCGACGCCGCCCGCGGCCAGCGCGACGGCGACACCGAGGCCGATCAGCCGGTTGCGCAGCCGCCGGCGGCGCTCGGCGCGCACCTCGCTGCGGGACTCGGCGAACTTCAGCCAGTCGATGACGTCCTCGGTCTCCTCCGCCTCCTCGTCGACGAAGGTGAACTCACCGGTGGTGTAGGAGTCCTTGGGCTCCTTGGCGCCCTTGGGCGTGCGGCTTCCGCCGACCATCTCGGACGGCTGCGCAGGCTTGGCCGGCGCCGTCCCGGCGGGCCTGGGCGTGCGCGGGCGCGGCGGCACGGGCGCGGCGGCCGCCGCCGGGGCGACGGGCTCGGGCGCGGCGGGGGCCATCGGGGCCATGGGGGCCATGGGGGCCACCTGCACCGCGTCCCCGGCCTGCGGCTCGGCCACCGGGTACGCCTGCTGCTGGTAGCCGTCGTAGGCGTACGGCTGCGGCTCCTGGTAGCCGTAGCCGCCCTGCTGGTACGCCTGCACGGGCTGCCCGTACTGGTCGTACTGCTGCACCGGCTGCTGCCCGTAGGACTCGTACGGCTCGTACTGCTGCGGGGCCTGCCCCTGCTGCTGGTAGGCCTGGTACGGCTGCTGCTGGTACTGCTCCTGGTAGCCGCCGTACGGGTCCTGGCCGTACGCGGGCGCCGCCGGCACGGGCTGCCCGTACTGGTCGTACTGCTGCACCGGCTGCTGCCCGTACGGCTGGTACTGCGGGTACTGCCCGGTCGACCAGTCCTCCGGGCGCTGCCCCGCGTCGCCGCCGCTGCGATCAGTCACGCATACGCTCCTGGTCAGGTCCCGTGCGGCGCGTACAGCGCCCGCTTGTCGATGTAGCGGACCACGCCGTCCGGCACGAGGTACCAGACCGGCTCGCCCTTGGCGACCCGGTTGCGGCAGTCCGTGGAGGAGATGGCCAGCGCGGGGACCTCCACCAGGGAGACCCCGCCCACCGGGAGTCCGGCGTCGGACAGAGTGTGCCCCGGCCGGGTGCACCCGATGAAGTGGGCGAGCGAGAAGAGTTCGTCGGAGTCGCGCCAGGACAGGATCTGGGCGAGCGCGTCGGCGCCGGTGATGAAGAAGAGGTCGGCGTCGGGGTGCAGCGCGTGCAGGTCGCGCAGGGTGTCGACGGTGTACGTCGGGCCCTCGCGGTCGATGTCGATCCGGCTGACCGAGAACTGCGGGTTCTCGGCGGTGGCGATGACCGTCATCAGGTAGCGGTCCTCGGCCGGGGTGACGTGGCGGTCGCTCTTCTGCCACGGCTGCCCGGTCGGCACGAAGATCACCTCGTCCAGGTGGAACGCGCTCGCCACCTCGCTGGCGGCGACCAGGTGGCCGTGGTGGATCGGGTCGAAGGTGCCGCCCATCACGCCGAGGCGCTTCTTCACCGGTTCCGGTCCGCCGGGAATCCCGGCCTGCTCTCCCATGGCGAGACACCTTACGCGACGCCCGTTGCGGTGCGGGAACACCCGTGTGGGAGCAGGCCGCACGTGCGGCCCGGACATGCGTGAGGGAGCGGCCGGCGGGTGTGCCGGACGCTCCCCGAGCGACCCCCGGCCCGGCTCAGCGGTCCCGGTTGAAGCGGGTGGTCACGTAGAGCAGGAGCAGCAGGACGAACAGTGCGGCGCCACCCGAGAGGTACGGGTTGAGGCTGTCGTGGTTGCCCCCCTCGCCGTCGGCGAGCAGGTTCAGGACGGGCAGTGCGGCGGCGGTGTTCATGGTCTGCTGGACCTTCTCGGCTCGGAGGACGGACCTGGGGGTGCTGGCGGGCCGGTGAGGGCCCACCCGTCATCGTACGGGGGGTGACGGGGCAACCGCTCGGCGGCCCACCGCCGCTGACCGGGCGTGAGCGAACGGTGCCACCGCGCGGGACGCGTCCGCCCCGGGACGCGTCCTAGTTGCCGCGGAAGGCGCGGGCCATGATCCAGACCAGCAGGCCGACCCCGACGAACGACGCGATGATGATGATCCGCAGGAACAGGCCCGGGCCGGGCTCGTCCGAGATCGGTGCGGCCAGGCTGACAAGGGCGTCGGTGGACATCTGCGGTGCTCCTCGGACTGCTCGGTTACCGCGGCCGGGTCCGGTCTCGGTTCTCCAGGGCCCTCAGGGTAAACCGGCCTCACACCGGGGCCCGCCACCGGCCCCTCCGGCGCGGCCGGACCCCACCGCGGGCTCGCGGCGGGGACGAGTACGCAACCGCGGACGTTGCACAAGCAGTCGTTGCAGGCGAAGACCAGCGGGGGCCGGCCACCGGCCGGGGCCGCCGTCGACCAGGAGGGTGCTCAGACCATGACCGACACGACCGCGAAGACCCCGAGCCGGCGCCGCCAGCGCTTCCCCGACATCTCCACCCGGGCCTGGGAGCACCCGGCCGACCGTTCCGCCCTGGTCGCGCTGCGCCGGCTGACCGGCTTCGACGACGTCCTCAAGAAGCTCGCCGGCCTGGTGTCGGAGCGGGCGATCCGGCTGATGTTCCTGGCCACCGCCGTGAAGACCTCCGAGCGGCAGTTCCCCGAGCTGCACGACATGGTGCGCGACGCCGCCTACGTGCTCGACCTGGAGAAGGTCCCCGACCTCTACGTCACCCAGGACCCGACGGTCAACGCCTTCACCATCGGCATCGACACCCCGATCATCGTGATCACCAGCGGGCTCGTCGAGCTGCTGGACGAGGAGGAGCTGCGCTCGGTCATCGGCCACGAGGTCGGCCACGCGATGTCCGGCCACGCCGTCTACCGGACGATGCTGCTGATCCTCACCAACATCGCCACCCGGATCGCCTGGGTGCCGCTCGGCAACCTGGCGATCATGGCGATCGTCACCGCGCTCAAGGAGTGGTTCCGCAAGGCCGAGCTGTCCAGCGACCGGGCCGGCCTGCTGGCCGGGCAGGACCTCCAGGCCTCCATGCGGGCCCTGATGAAGCTGGCCGGCGGGCACAACCTGGCCGAGATGAACGTGGACGCCTTCCTGGAGCAGGCCGAGGAGTACGAGAAGGCCGGCGACCTGCGCGACGGCGTGCTCAAGCTGCTCCAGGTGCTGCCGCAGAGCCACCCGTTCGCCGTGGTCCGGGTCGCCGCGCTGAAGAAGTGGGCCGAGGGCGACGAGTACCGCTCGATCCTGGCCGGCGCCTACCCGCGCCGCACCGACGACCCGGACACCTCGGTCACCGAGCAGTGGAAGGCCGCCGCCGACCACTACACGACCTCCGTCAAGGAGAGCAAGGACCCGCTGATGGGCCTGATCCGGGACGTCGCCGGCGGCGCCGCGACCGTGGGCGGCAAGATCCGCGACACCTTCACGGGCGCCGGCGCGCGCACCGGGTCCGCGCCCAAGGACGGCGAGGAGTCGTAACCGCGACCGCCGCCGACGGCCGGTGAGCCCCGCCCGGGGCCACCGGCCGTCGGCGTTCCCGCCCACCCGCGCCCCGCCTCAGCTCCCGGCCAGCACCCCGCACACCTGCCACGCCGGGTGCGCGTGGTCGCCCGGGTCGACCGCCGCCGGCCCCGGCACCCGGACGCCCTGCGGGGTCGCGAGCACCGGCTGCAGGAAGCCCGCCATCGACGTCGTGCACGGCTCCGGCCCGGCCTGGACCACCGCGTCCACCAGCCGCAGCTGCGCCGCGCCGAGGTCGATCCGGTCGAACTGGAAGGTCAGCTCCCGCCGCACGGTCTCCAGCGTGACCGGGGCGCCGGCGGGGGCGCCGGCCGGCCTGAGCGCGTAGACGAAGGTGTGGTCGGTGGTGACCTGCAGCGTGCCGCTGTCCGCCTCGTCGACCCGCATCACGCCGGCCACCTTCACAGTGTCGGTCGCCAGGGCCACCTGCGCCGGGTCGAAGCGGACCAGCCAGCCGGTCACCGCGTGGTGCCGGTCGTCGACGGGCTGTGCCACGCTCGCGTCGAACCCGGCCTGCTCGCCGGGCGTCACGAAGGCCCGCACGTCGGCGGTGGCGCCCTGGACGAGGGCAGCCGGCGCCAGCGAGGAGGCGACCAGGTAGCGCTGCACGGTGTCGAGCGCCTTGGTCACCTCGACCCGGCTGAAGTGCTCGGTGGACGTCCCGGCCGGGGTGTTCAGCCCCATCGTCCCGTCCCCGTACCCCGTCGGCAGCGCGGCGAACGGGTTCGCCGGGTCGGCGACCGGCCGCACCGCCGAGGCCGGGCTCAACGCGACCAGGCTGACGGTCAGTTGGCTGCCCTCGGGGCGCGCGGCCGTGCCCTTCGGCGAGCTGACCCCGAAGTACACGGCGGCCGCGAAGGCCAGCAGGATGAGCAGCAGCAGCGCGAGCGCCTGGCGGGGCACCGTGCCGAACGGGCCGAGCCGCACCTTGGGCCGGGTGGCCCGGCCGAAGGAGCCGGCCAGCCGCTCCCGGGCGGACAGCTCCTGGATCCGGGCAGCCCGCACGAACGATTCGTCGAAGACGACGGACCGGTACTCGTCCTCGTTTCCGGACCCACCGTCGGGCGTACCCTCCGGAGGCTCTCGCGGGTCACCCACACCACCAGGGTAGGCGCACCCCCGCCCCGCCACGAGGGTGCTCACGCAGATTCCCGGGAACGCTGCGTGACCACCCGCCCCGGGCGCACGACCCCCGCGGGATCAGCCGGCGGGCGCGGTGACCACCAGCGACGGCTCGGCGGGCGGTGCGGGCGCGGGCGTCGGGTCGACCCCGGCGCTGCTGCTCCCGGAATCCGGCCGCGGGGGCGCGCCGGAGGCGCCGCCCACGCCCTGGTAGATCGCCGCGACGGCGACCGCCACCAGGCTCACGCCCATGATCACCGCGAGCACCCACGCGACCGGCCGGTGCCAGCGCTGCTGGGCGACGTAGCGCCCGCGCCCCCGCACCGGACCGCCGTCGCCCCGGCCCCGGCGGCGGCCCGAACGGCCCACCGCCCGGCCCGGCCCTGACCACGGATCAGGGTAGAGGTGGTCGTCGTCGAGCCGGCTCGGGTACGGGCGCAGCTCCAGCGGCACCCCGTCCCCGGCCGGGACGTCATAGCCCCAGCCCGGACCCGCGGTGTCCGGCTCGAGCCTGGCCTCGGCAGCGGCGAGCTGCCGCTCCTTGGCCGTCGGCTCGTGCACGGCGGCGGACCGGACGAAGGCCTCGTCGAAGACCACGGTGGCGAACTCGTCGTCCGCACCACCGTGGTCGGAGCCGTCGGGGTACGGCAAGCCCCCCACATCCTCAGCCACGGATTCAGCGTATTACCGGGCGGGCGATTTGTCTGTGGCTCCTGCCAGTTGGTCCGTCACACGTGTGACGCTGACCCCGTCCATCCCGACCGGAGGCCCCGGCCGCCCGCCCCGAGCGCCCCGGCCACGCGCCCCGAGGCCCGGCCACCCCGACCGGAGGCCCCGGCCGCCCCCGCTCAGAACGCGTCGGCGTCCCCGCCCACCGTCTGCGCGGCCTCGCCGCGGACGTGCCCGTCACCGGTGACGATGTACTTGGTGCTGGTCAGCTCCGGCAGGCCCATCGGGCCGCGGGCGTGCAGCTTCTGCGTGGAGATCCCGATCTCCGCACCGAAGCCGAACTCACCGCCGTCGGTGAAGCGGGTCGAGGCGTTGACGGCGACGGTGGTCGAGTCGACCAGCCGGGTGAAGCGCCGGGCGGCGGCCTGCGAGGTCGTCACGATCGCCTCGGTGTGGCCGGAGGACCAGCGGCGGATGTGCTCGACGGCGGCGTCCAGCGAGGGCACCACGGCGGCGGCGATGTCGTACGACAGGTACTCGGCGCCCCAGTCCTCGTCGGTGGCCGGCACGACGGTGGCCCCGGTGCCCTCGGCGGCCTTGAGCACCGCGTCGTCGCCGTGCACCGTCACCCCGGCACCGGCCAGGGCGGCGAGCGCGAGCGGCAGGAAGGCGTCCGCGACGTCCTGGTGCACCAGCAGCGTCTCGGCCGCGTTGCAGACGCTGACCCGCTGCGCCTTGGAGTTCAGCAGGATGCCGACGGCCATCGCCAGGTCCGTCCGCGCGTCCACGTAGACGTGGCAGTTGCCGGTGCCGGTCTCGATCACCGGCACGGTCGAGCCCTCGACCACGGCGCGGATCAGCGAGGCGCCGCCGCGCGGGATGAGCACGTCCACGAGGCCGCGGGCGCGCATCAGCTCCTGGACGGAGTCGCGGCTCTCGCCCGGGACGAGCTGGATCACGTCGGCGGGCAGCCCGGCCGCGGCGACGGCGTCCCGCAGGACGGCCACCAGCGCGGTGTTGGAGCGGTAGGCCGAGGCCGAGCCGCGCAGCAGCACCGCGTTGCCCGACTTCAGACAGAGCGCGGCGGCGTCGACGGTGACGTTCGGCCGGGCCTCGTAGATGATGCCGACCACGCCGAGCGGCACCCGCACCTGGCGCACGTCCAGACCGTTGGGCAGCGTGTAGCCGCGCACGACCTCGCCGACCGGGTCGGGCAGGCCGGCCACGCTGCGCACGTCGGCGGCGATCGCCGCGATCCGCTCGTCGGTCAGCGTCAGCCGGTCGATCACGGACTCGGCCGTCCCGGCCTCGCGGGCCCGGGCCACGTCCTCGGCGTTGGCCGCGACGACCTCGGCGGCACGGGCGACCAGCGCGTCCGCGATCGCCAGCAGCGCGGCGTCCTTCGCGCCGCGCGGCAGCGGGGCGAGCGCGGCGGCGGCCTCCCGGGCACGGCGCGCTACGGCGAGGACGGGGCTGTCGGCGGGGGCGAGGTCGCTGGTCATGCGCCAAGGGTAGCGACTGCGCCACGCCCGCCGAGCCCCCGTTTCGCGCGATGAGACGGCCCGGCGGTCAGTACGGGTGCACGCCGCCCAGGTGCGGCGGCGGGTCCCCGAAGCCCTCCGCCACCCGCTTGTGGTACGTCGCCCGGTCGACCACCTCCAGGCCGACGATCTCCCACGGCGGCAGGTTCGCGGTCACCTTGTGCTCGCCCCACAGCCGCAGCGCGATCGCCGCCGCGTCGTGCAGGTCCCGGGCCTGCTCCCAGTAGCGGATCTCCGCGTGGTCGGCGGCGTACCGGGCGGTCAGGAAGAACGAGTGGTCGTGCGCGAGCCGCTCCAGCGAGGCGCGCAGCGAGGTCAGCGGCGTGACCTGGCCGGCCACGCTCAGCACCACGTGCCACAGCCGCGCCTGCTCGGGCACGGTCGGCGGCTCCCCCGCGTCCCGGTGGTCCGGCCGCAGCCTGCGCACCCCGCCGGGCCTCTGCGGCGGCGGACCGGACGGCTCGGCGGGAGCGTCCCCGCGTCCGCCGTCGATGCTGGTCAGCCGCCGGCCCGCCGTTCCTCCGGTCAGCGCTGCCTCGCGCCTGCGTTCCACCGGCGGCCTCCTGTTCGGCGATGTCCTGTCGTCCCCCCACCCGTCCCGCCGGCATTCGGCCGGCGCGCACGGCTGCGCCCCTCCTCGCCCGGCGGCCGGGCCCCTCCCCGTGCGGAGCGGCCCCCGGCCGGCACCCGCCCCGCGCCGGCCGGTCAGCCGCGCAGGACGACCAGGTCGTCGCGGTGGACGACCTCCCGCTCGTACGCGGCGCCGAGCTCCTGGGCCAGGTCACGGGTGGACCGGCCGAGCAGGCGGGGCAACTCCCTCGCATCAAAGTTGACCAGCCCGCGCGCCACGATGTGGCCGTTTTCGGCAATCAGGTCCACCGGATCACCCGCGGCGAACTCGCCGTCGACCTTCACCACCCCGGCCGGCAGTAGCGACGCACCCCCGGAGACGACCGCCTCGACGGCCCCCGCGTCGAGGTGCAGGGCGCCGCGCGGGCTGCTCGCGTGGGCGAGCCAGAGCATCCGGTCGGAGGTGCGGCTGCCGGTGCGCAGGAACAGGGTGCCGGTGGGCCGGCCGGCCAGCGCGTCGGCGGCGTGGCTGGCGGCGGTGAGCACCACCGGGATGCCGGCGCCGGTGGCGATCCGGGCCGCCTCGACCTTGGTGACCATGCCGCCGGTGCCGACGCCGGCCTTGCCCGCGCTGCCGATCTGGATGCCGTCGAGGTCGTGCGGGCCGCGCACCTCGGCGATCCGGCTGGTGCCGGGGCGGGCCGGGTCGCCGTCGTAGAGGCCGTCCACGTCGGAGAGCAGCACCAGCAGGTCGGCCCGTACGAGGTGGGCGACCAGGGCGGCCAGCCGGTCGTTGTCACCGAACTTGATTTCGGCGGTGGCGACGGTGTCGTTCTCGTTGACGACGGGCATCGCGCCCATCGCCAGCAGCTGGTCGAGCGTGCGGTAGGCGTTGCGGTAGTGCGCGCGCCGGCTGGCGTCCTCGGCGGTGAGCAGCACCTGGCCGACCCGGATGCCGTAGCGGGCGAAGGAGGCGGTGTACCGGGCGACGAGCAGGCCCTGCCCGACGCTCGCGGCGGCCTGCTGGCGGGCCAGGTCCTTGGGCCTTTTCTCCAGGCCGAGCGGGGCGAGGCCGGCGGCGATGGCGCCGGAGGAGACCAGGACGACCTCCGGCGCGTCCGCGCGGGCGCGCACCTTGGCGAGCGCGTCCACGAGGGCGTCGACGCGGTCGGCGTCCAGGCCGCCGGCCGCCGTGGTGAGTGAGGAGGAGCCGACCTTGACGACGATGCGCCGTGCGGTCAGCACCTCCTCCCGCAGTGAGTCGTCGCTCATCTCGCTGTACGCCCTTCCGGTGTGGTGCGGGTGCGGCCATGCCGTGGACCGGGTCGCCGGGCCCGGCCGTCACCCCCGAAATCTACGCGATCCGTGCAGGTCGGCCGCAGGGTGTTTCACCGGCTGGACCCGGCCCGGTCACGGCCTCGCCACAGCCGGGCCACCAATCCGGATGGCTGGTATGGTCCCTGACCGAAAGCCAGATCGGGGGACGGCTTCTTGCCCGCTGGACCCACTCGTCTTCGACCCTCAATGCCATCGGGCGGCACCGCACTGGGCATGCCGGCAACGGTTCGCGGTCGCGCGCCCAGGAGTTAGCGCACCATGCGTTCGTACACCACGAAGCTGACAATCGCCGCACTGGCGGCGGCCACCGCCGTGTCCCTGGCCGCCTGCGGCCCGGACAACTCGGACACCGGCGCCGCCACGGGCGGCGCCACCGGCTCGACCGCCGCGCCGACCGGCGCGGCCACCGGCGGTGCGGCCACGGGCGGTGCCGCCACCGGCGGTTCCGCGGCCCCGACCGGCGTGGCCGCGGGCGGAGCGGCCACCGGCGGCGGTGCCGCCACGGGCGGTGCGGCGGACGGCGGCGCCGGGACGGCGGGGGCGACGGGCGGCGCCGCGACCGGTGGCGGGGCCGCCGCCGGCAGCCTCCCGCAGGCCGGCACCTCGGTGAAGTTCGGCCAGCCGGCCGCGGTCGACTTCAACGACAAGACCTCGAACACCGCCGCCAAGCTCCAGCTCACCGTGACCGGCATAACCCCGGGCTCGCTCAAGGACTTCCAGGACGCCAAGGCCAACACGGCCGGCCTGGACGGCCGCGCGCTGTACTACGTCAGCTGGACCATGACGAACCTCGGGGACACCAAGCTGACCTTCAGCGCCCCGGATTCCAAGCTCAAGGTCTACGACGCGAGCGGCAACACCGCGTCGTTCGCCAACCCGGTCGGCTCGACCCCGATCGCCAAGTGCACCACCCCGAGCTTCTCGGGCGCCACCAAGGGCGTCGCGTTCAAGGGCTGCGACATCGTCAGCTTCCCGGCCGGCGGCGGCACCCCGGTGATGGTCGGCTTCGGCGACTCGACCGACATCACCAAGGTCCAGGCCGCCTGGACGAAGTGACGTCCGCTCACGCCTGAACACCTGAACACCTGAACGACCGACGCGAACGGCCCCGCCTCCCCCGAAAGGGTGGCGGGGCCGTTCGGCTGCGCGGGATCAGTCCTCGTCGTCGCCCTCGATGGCGGCCGGCCGGCCGCTCGACAGCGCCTCGAAGTCCAGGAACTCCTGCTCGGCGGCGTCCCGGCCCTTCTGCTTCTCGCGACGACGGTCGACCGCCGGCCGCGGGTTCTCGAAGCGGTGGTCCTCACCGCGGCGGCCGAGCATCTCGGCGCCGGCGGCCATGGTCGGCTCCCAGTCGAAGACGACGGCGTTCTCGTCCGGGCCGATGATGACGGTGTCGCCCTCGCGCGCCCCGACCTTCCACAGCTTCTCCTCCACGCCGAGGCGGGCGAGCCGGTCGGCGAGGTAGCCGACGGCCTCGTCGTTGGAGAAGTCGGTCTGGCGGACCCAGCGCTCCGGCTTGGTGCCGCGGATGCGGTAGGCGCCGTCCTCCTCGGTGATGGTGAAGCCCTCGTCGTCGACGGCCGTGGGCCGCAGCACGATCCGGGTGGACTCCTCGACCGGCTTGGCGGCACGCGCCTCGGCGACGATCTTCGCCACTGCGAAGCTCAGCTCGCGCAGGCCCTTGCGGGAGGCGGCGGAGACCTCGAACACCTGGAAGCCCCGCTCCTCCAGGGAGGCGCGGGTGAGGTCGGCGATGTCCTGGCCGTCCGGGACGTCCACCTTGTTGAGCGCGACCAGGCGCGGACGGTCGTCCAGGCCGCCGTACTGGGCGAGCTCCGCCTCGATGGTCTCCAGGTCGCTCAGCGGGTCACGGCCGGGCTCCAGGGTGGCGCAGTCCAGCACGTGCACAAGCACCGAGCAGCGCTCGACGTGGCGCAGGAACTCCAGGCCGAGGCCGCGGCCCTGGCTGGCGCCGGGGATCAGGCCGGGCACGTCCGCGATGGTGTAGACGGTGTCGCCCGCGGTGACCACGCCGAGGTTGGGGACGAGCGTGGTGAACGGGTAGTCCGCGATCTTCGGCTTCGCGGCGGAGAGCACCGAGATCAGCGACGACTTGCCGGCGCTCGGGTAGCCCACCAGGGCGACGTCGGCGACGGACTTGAGCTCCATGACGATGTCACGGGCCTCGCCGGGCTCGCCGAGCAGCGCGAAGCCGGGCGCCTTGCGGCGGGCCGAGGACAGCGCCGCGTTGCCGAGACCGCCGCGGCCGCCCTGGGCGGCGACGAAGCTGGTGCCGTGGCCGACCAGGTCGGCCAGCACGTTGCCCTGGCGGTCGAGCACGACGGTGCCGTCCGGCACCAGCAGGACGAGGTCCTGGCCCTCGGCGCCGGTGCGGTTGCCGCCCGCGCCGGGCTTGCCGTTGGTCGCCTTGCGCTTGGGCGAGTGGTGGTATTCGAGGAGGGTCGTGATCTGCGCGTCGACGGTGAGGATGACGCTGCCGCCCTCGCCGCCGTTGCCGCCGTCGGGGCCGCCGAGCGGCTTGAACTTCTCCCGGTGAACGGAGGCGCAGCCGTGGCCTCCGTTACCCGCGGCGACGTGAAGTTCGACGCGGTCCACGAAGGTGGTCATGGGGTGTGCCTCCAGTACGGATGAGTCTGCTTGCTACCTGCGTAAAGCCGAAGGGTGGACCGGAACATTCCGGCCCACCCTTCAGTGTGAGTCTGGTGCGACTCGTGAGTCCGCGGGGACTCAGGCCTCGACGGCCACGATGTTGACGACCTTGCGGCCGCGACGGTTGCCGAACTGCACCGCACCGGCGGTCAGCGCGAACAGGGTGTCGTCGCCACCGCGGCCGACACCGGCACCCGGGTGGAAGTGGGTGCCACGCTGGCGGACGAGGATCTCGCCGGCCGAGACGACCTGGCCACCGAAGCGCTTCACGCCGAGGCGCTGGGCGTTCGAGTCACGGCCGTTACGAGTAGAGCTTGCGCCCTTCTTGTGTGCCATTTTTCGCTATCCCCTTACTTGCTGACCGAGTCGATGCTGGTGATGCGCACCGCGGTGTGCTTCTGACGGTGACCCTGACGACGGCGGTAGCCGGTCTTGTTCTTGTAACGCAGGATGATGATCTTGTCACCCTTGGTCTGGTCGACCACCTCGGCGTGAGCCTTCACGCCGGCCAGGACCCACGGGTCGGAGGTGACGGCGTCACCGTCGACGACCAGGATGGTCGAGAGCTCGACCGAGTCACCCGGCTTGGCCTCGATACGGTCGATCTCCAGCACGTCGCCGACGGCGACCTTGTGCTGGCGGCCGCCTGCGCGAACGATCGCGTACATGCGGTACCTGCTTTCCTTGCTCGGTCGGAACCCCCGACGCCAGCCACCTGGGTACGGACACAGGAGCCTCTCCCCGCCCCTCCGCGCTGGCGCGGACGTACCGGGAAGGTGATGTGCTCGGGAGCAATGGCGTAGACACGCCGATGGTCAAGAATACGGACCGGCCGCCCGGGGGGCAAACCGGCCCGTACGGCCCGGGGCGGGAAGGGTCCCGCCCCGGGCGTGGGCACTACTCGGCCGCCGTATCACCTTCGGCGGCCGCCGCCTTCTTGGCCGCCGCGCTCGTCCGCTTGGTCGCGGTCTTGCGGGCGGTGGTCTTCTTGGCCGCCGTCGTCGTCTTCTTGGCGGCGGTCTTCTTCGCGGCGGTCTTGCGCGCGGCCCGCTTCTTGGGGGCCGGCGCCTCCTCGGCCTCGGCCTCGGCGGCCGGCTCCTCCGCGGGCGCCTGGGCCGCAGCCTCGGCGGCGGCCTCCACCGGAGCCTCCTCGACGACCGGCTCGGCGACCGGCTCGGCCGGGGCCGCGGCGGCCACCGCGGCGGCCTCCAGGGCCGCCTCCAGCGCCGCGTCGGCCTTCGCCTGCAGCACCACGATCTCGGCGCCCTGCGGCGAACCGGCCGGGGCCGTCGCCTTGCGCACCGCGCGGCGGCGCGGACGGCCCGCCGGAGCGGCCACCGGGGCCGGCTCGGCGACGGGGGCCCCGACGGCCTCCGCGGCCGCCTGGGACACCGGCGCCTCGACGCCCGGGACCTCCAGGGCCAGCTGGCCCTCGATCTCCTCGCGCACCGGCTCGGCCGGGGCCTCCGGGGCCTCGACGAGCTCGACGACCGTCTCCTCCGTCACCGGCACGGCCTCGACGGCCTGCGGCTCCTCGTGGCCCGCACCGCCCTTGCCCCGGCGACGGCGCTTGCCGCCCTGGCCCGCCTCGACGGCCGCGGCCGCCGGGGCGTGGGTGTGGGCGCTCGGCTGCTCCATGTGGACGATCACGCCGCGGCCGTTGCAGTGCACGCAGGCCTCGGAGAAGGACTCCAGCAGGCCCTGGCCGACCCGCTTGCGGGTCATCTGGACCAGGCCCAGCGAGGTGACCTCGGCCACCTGGTGCTTGGTCCGGTCCCGGCCCAGGCACTCCAGCAGGCGGCGCAGCACCAGGTCCCGGTTGGACTCCAGCACCATGTCGATGAAGTCGATCACGATGATGCCGCCGAGGTCGCGCAGCCGCAGCTGGCGCACGATCTCCTCGGCCGCCTCGATGTTGTTCCGGGTGACCGTCTCCTCCAGGTTGCCGCCCTGGCCGACGAACTTCCCGGTGTTGACGTCGATGACGACCATCGCCTCGGTGCGGTCGATCACCAGCGAACCGCCGCTGGGCAGCCAGACCTTGCGGTCCAGCGCCTTCATCAGCTGCTCGTCGATCCGGTAGGTGGCGAACACGTCCACCTCGGAGGTCCAGCGCTGGAGCCGCTCGGCGAGGTCCGGGGCCACGCTGGAGACGTACTCGTGGATGGTCTGCCACGCCTCGTCGCCGGAGACGATGACCTTGGTGAAGTCCTCGTTGAAGATGTCGCGCACGACCCGGACGGTCATGTCCGGCTCGCCGTACAGCAGCGCGGGGGCGTTGCCGGTCGCGGCCTTCTTCTGGATCTCCTCCCACTGCTGCTGGAGGCGCTGGACGTCGCGGGTCAGCTCGTCCTCGGAGGCACCCTCGGCGGCGGTGCGCACGATGACGCCCGCGTCGTCCGGGACGATCTTCTTGAGGATCTGCTTCAGGCGGGCGCGCTCGTTCTCGGGGAGCTTGCGCGAGATGCCGGTCATCGAGCCCTCGGGCACGTAGACCAGGTAGCGGCCGGGCAGCGAGATCTGGCTGGTCAGGCGGGCGCCCTTGTGGCCGATCGGGTCCTTGGAGACCTGCACGAGCACGGACTGGCCGGACTTCAGCACCGACTCGATCCGGCGCGGGCCGCCGTGGCCGCCCAGCGCGCCGAAGTTGACCTCGCCGGCGTACAGCACGGCGTTGCGGCCCTTGCCGATGTCGACGAACGCGGCCTCCATCGACGGCAGCACGTTCTGGACCTTGCCCAGGTAGACGTTGCCGACGTACGAGGTGGCCTGCTCCTTGTTGACGTAGTGCTCGACGAGCACGCCGTCCTCCAGGACGCCGATCTGGGTGCGCTGGCCGTTCTGGCGCACCACCATGACGCGCTCGACCGACTCGCGGCGGGCCAGGAACTCGGCCTCGGTGATGATCGGCACCCGGCGGCGGCCCAGCTCGCGGCCCTCACGGCGGCGCTGCTTCTTGGCCTCCAGGCGGGTCGAGCCCTTGATGGACTGGACCTCGTCGGGGTCGAAGGACGGCTCGGTCGAGCGGCGGCGCGGCTCGCGCACCTTCACGACCGTGCGGACGCCGTCCTCGGTGGTCTCGGCGGCCTCGACCGCACCGGCCTCGCCGCTGCGGCGGCGACGCCGGCGGCGACGGCGCGACGAGGACAGGCCGGCGGCCAGGTCGTCGTCGTCCTCGTCCTCCTCGTCGACGGCCGCGGCGGCCGGCTCCTCGGCGGGCTGCTCGGCCTCGTGGGCCTCGGTCTCGAACTCCTCGGCCTCGCCACGGCGGCGGCGACGGCCGCCCCGGCGGCGGCGGCGCGACGGACGGCCGTCGTCCTCCCACTCGCCCTCGGTCTCCGGACCGGCGGCGGGGGCCTCGACGACGGCGACGGGCGCCTCGACCGGGGCCTCGACGACCACCGGAGCGGCCTTGGGGGCGGTCTTGGGGGTGGCCTTGGCGGCGGCCTTCTGGGCGGCCTTGGCGGCGCCCTTCGAGCGGCCCGGCTCGACCCGGGCGCGCACCCGGCGGCGACGGCCGACGCCGCTGTACTCGAACTCGTCCTCCTCCTCGCGCTCTGCGGCCACCGGGGCCTCGACGGCAGCAACCGGGGCCTCGACGGCGGCGGGCTGCTGCTGCGTCGCGGCCGGGGCGACGTAGGGGGCCGGCTCCTGGAACACCGGGGCCTGGAAGATCGCGGTGGACGGGCGCACGGCGCGGCGGCGCACCCGGTGCGGCGGCTCGGCCTCGACGGCCGGGGCGGGCTCGGCGACCGGCGCGGGCGCGGCGGCCTCGGTCTCGGTCTCCTCCTCGGCCGGCTCCTCCTCGGCCACCGGCTCCTCGACCGGGGCCTCGACGACCGGCGCGGCCTCGACCACGCGACGGCGGCGGGCGCGGCGGGCCGGCGCGGCGGGCGCCTCCTCGGCGGCGGGCTGCTCGGCCTTCTCGGCCACCGGCTCGGCCACCGGGGCCTGCTCGACGACGGCCGGGGTCTCGGCGGCGGGCGCCCCGGCGGGGGCCTCGGCGCGCTTGCGGGTCCGGCGGGCCCGGACCGGCTTCTCGGCCGCGGGGACCTCCTCGGCCGGAGCCTCGGCGACGGCGGCGGGCTGGGCGTCGGCGACGGCCGGCGCGGTGACGACGATCGAGGCCGCCTCCGGCGCCCCGGCGGGGGCCTCGGCACGCTTGCGGGTCCGGCGGGCCCGGACCGGCTTCTCGGCCGCAGGGGCCTCCTCGGCCGGAGCCTCGGCCACGGGGGCCGGGGCGGCCTGCGCCTCGGCCGGGATCACGGTCTCGGCGGCCTCGGCCGCCGCGCCCTGCGGTGCACCCGCCGGGCGGGACACCGCGCGGCGACGGCGGCGCGGCGGCGCGGCGGACGCGCCCTCGCCACCGGTCGCACCGGTGTCGTTCGGTTCCGTCGCAGACTGCTGCGGATCGGTGTTATCGAGCATGCGGGTGGATCTCCCGTCAGGCCCCCGGGCTCCGCATCCGGGCACGGCACGACACCTGCGGCCGGCCGGCACCGCTCACGGTGCTCGGGCCGGACCCTTTCACGGTGCCGCCGCGCGGACGCGAGGCCGCACAGGGGCTCGTAGTCTCGCTCGGCGCCCCACGCTCGGCGGGGTGTCGAAAGTCTTCTGGTCTGACCAGTCTTCTGTGGTTTTCCCAAGCTGCGCCGTCCCCCAACCCCGGGTGGCTCCCGGAAGGGGTCCTCGGGCCCACCGACCGTCCTGGTCGGCGGGCCGCAAGGGGCCGGCCTGTGCTGCGACGACGCTCGCTCCCCTGGGGAGCCGCGGGAACCCCGGAGGTCCGTCGGGTCCAGTGAGGCACTGGACCCGGCCTCCGCCCGCTAGGCGGACGCGGTAGCGCGCGGCCCTGCGGCCGGATCGGAACCGGCCGGGGCCGCGGCGCGGTCGAGCGCCAGCGGGTCGGTCACCGTGCCGGACTCCTCGTCGAGCGGCCCCTGCGCCAGCCTGGTCACCTCTGCGGGGACCGGCGGCGCCAGGTCGGCCGTCACACGGAGACCGGACAACACGTCGTCGGGTCGTACGGCTGGTGTGGCGTGTCGTACTACCAGGCGCAGTATCGCACAGGCACGGCCGGTCCGAACATCGTGGGCCGCTCCGGCCTCCGTGTCCGCACCGCCGTCGACCTGCGGCGCGAGCACCTCGAGCGCCGCCACGGCGCCGCGCGCGTCGAATACGCGCACGCCGTTCTTGGTCTGGCGCTGCACCTCGACCCGCTCCTCGGCGAGGAAGACCCCGACCGCGCGGGCCGCCTCCTGCGGCTCGACGCCGTCCAGCCGCACCCGCCACTCGGAGGCCTCCAGGCGCTCCACGAAGTTCGGCGTCCGGACCTCGACCGCGTCGATGACGTCCAGTCCGGCGGGCAGCGACTCGTCCAGCTGGGCGCGCAGCGCCTGCGGATCGCGGACGGCGGCGAGGCCGATCTCCAGGTACTCCGCCTCGCTGGCCACCCCGGTCGGGGCGGCGTTGGCGTAGGACACCTTGGGGTGCGGGGTGAAGCCGGCCGAATACGCCATCGGCACGGCCGAGCGGCGCAGGGCGCGCTCGAAGGCGCGCTGGAAGTCGCGGTGGCTGGTGAAGCGGAGCCGGCCGCGCTTGGTGTAGCGGAGACGGATCCGCTGCACCGTCGGCGCGGGCGGCGGACCGTCGGGCGTACGGCGTGCCAGGTCGCTCAGTCCTTAGTCAGTTGTCCCCGTCCGGCGCGGCGGGTTCCCGCCACTGTCCGGACTCTGTCACCTCAAAGGGTACGCGCCCCGCCGCGCCCCTCGCTCCGCCCCTGGTCAGCCGCACACCGACGACCCCCGGCCGGAGTGCCCCGGCCGGGGGTCGTCGGTGTGCCGAGGGACTACTTGTTCACGACCGTCAGCGGCAGCATCTTCTTGCCGGTGGGGCCGATCTGGATAGCCGTCTGCATCTGGGGGCACACGCCACAATCGAAGCACGGCGTCCAGCGGCAGTCGTCGACCTCGACCTCCTCCAGGGCGTCCTGCCAGTCCTCCCACAGCCAGTCCTTGTCGAGGCCGCTGTCCAGGTGGTCCCAGGGCAGCACCTCCTCGTAGGTGCGCTCGCGGGTGGTGTACCAGTCGACGTCGACGCCGGTGCCGGCCAGGGCCTTGTCGGCGCAGGCCATCCAGCGGTCGTACGAGAAGTGCTCGCGCCAGCCGTCGAAGCGGCCGCCGTCCTCGTAGACGGCGCGGATGATCCCGCCGACCCGGCGGTCGCCGCGCGAGAGCAGGCCCTCGACGATGCCCGGCTTGCCGTCGTGGTAGCGGTAGCCGATGTTCTTGCCGTACTTGCGGTCGCCGCGGATCGAGTCCCGCAGCTTGGCCAGGCGGGCGTCGGTGGCCTCGGCGGACAGCTGCGGGGCCCACTGGAACGGGGTGTGCGGCTTGGGCACGAACCCGCCGATGGAGACGGTGCAGCGGATGTCGTTCTGGCCGGTGACCTCGCGGCCCTTCTGGATGACGTTCTTCGCCATCTCGCCGATCTGGAGCACGTCCTCGTCGGTCTCGGTCGGCAGGCCGCACATGAAGTACAGCTTCACCTGGCGCCAGCCGTTGCCGTACGCGGTGGCGACGGTGCGGATCAGGTCCTCCTCCGACACCATCTTGTTGATCACCTTGCGCATGCGCTCGCTGCCGCCCTCGGGGGCGAAGGTGAGGCCCGAGCGGCGCCCGTTGCGGGACAGCTCGTTGGCGAGGTCGATGTTGAAGGCGTCGACGCGGGTGGACGGCAGCGACAGGCCGATCTTGTCCTCGGTGTAGCGGTCGGCCAGGCCCTTGGCGATGTCGCCGATCTCGGTGTGGTCGGCGCTGGACAGCGACAGCAGGCCGACCTCCTCGAAGCCGGTCGCCTTGAGCCCGCGCTCGACCATCTCGCCGATGCCGGTGATGCTTCGCTCCCGCACGGGGCGCGTGATCATGCCGGCCTGGCAGAAGCGGCAGCCGCGGGTGCAGCCGCGGAAGATCTCGACGGACATCCGCTCGTGCACGGTCTCCGCGAGCGGGACGAGCGGCTGCTTCGGGTAGGGCCACTCGTCGAGGTCCATGACGGTGTGCTTGGACACCCGCCACGGCACGCCCGGGGCGTTCGGCACGACGCGGCCGATCCGGCCGTCGGCCAGGTACTCGACGTCGTAGAACTTGGGGACGTACACCCCGCCGGTGCGCGCGAGGCGCAGCAGCAGCTCGTCGCGCCCGCCCGGACGGCCCTCGGCCTTCCAGGCCCGGATGATGTCGGTGATGTCGAGCACGGCCTGCTCGCCGTCGCCGACCACCGCGCAGTCCAGGAAGTCCGCGATCGGCTCGGGGTTGAACGCCGCGTGACCGCCGGCCAGGACGATCGGGTCGTCGTCGGTGCGGTCCTTGGCCTCCAGCGGGATGCCGGCCAGGTCGAGCGCGGTCAGCATGTTGGTGTAGCCGAGCTCGGTGGAGAACGACAGGCCGAACACGTCGAAGGCCTTCACCGGCCGGTGGGCGTCCACCGTGAACTGCGGCACGTCGTGCTCGCGCATGAGCGCCTCGAGGTCCGGCCAGACGCTGTAGGTGCGCTCGGCCAGCACGCCCTCGCGCTCGTTGAGCACCTCGTAGAGGATCATGACGCCCTGGTTGGGCAGGCCGACCTCGTAGGCGTCGGGGTACATCAGCGCCCAGCGGACGTCGCAGGCGTCCCAGTCCTTGACGGTCGAGTTGAGCTCGCCGCCGACGTACTGGATCGGCTTCTGGACGTGCGGGAGGAGGGCCTCCAGGCGTGGGAAGACCGATTCGACAGTCATGTACTAGGAACCCTTACGACGTGATTCGGGGCCGCGCGCACCGGCAGGCGACGGCTGGGAGGGGTGACCCTCAAGGGTAGCCCAATCCGGGGAACGACCCGGCGGGCCCGATCGGCGGCCACCGCCCGCCGGACGCCCGCGGCGCCGCCTGCCCCCGCCCCCGCCCGCGGCGCGCACCGGCGCGGCCCGGTCCGTTCGCACCCGCCCCGCACGCACGGTGCGCGCCCGCCGTCCCCGGGCCGTCCGCCGTTGACACCCCCGGACGGCCCGTGCGCTACTGGCAGGGCTCCGCCACCGACCCCTGCACCCCTTCCCGCGCCGGGAGTTGGGCCGTACGCTCGGCCCCTCGCCGACTCCCCACCGGCGACCGACACCGCCCCGGCCCGCGGGCCGCGGCCGGCGGCGCACCCGTCCGCGCCCCGGCGGCCCTCGCCCGGGGGCAAGGAGAAGCATGACCGACACCGGCCACCGGGTCCGTCCGCCCCGGCCCCTCGACGTGACGCCGGCCCGCTACCCGACGGTGGCCGGCGCCGAGGCCGCGGCCCGGCGGCTGGCCCGCAGCCACCCCGACCGCTGCCGGCTGCGCGAGGTGGGCCGCTCCCGCGCCGGACGGCCCCTGCTGCTGCTCTCCGTCGACCGCGGCCCGCACACCGTCCTGGCCGTCGGCGGCCCCCACCCCAACGAACCCGTGGGCACCGCCACCGCCGTCCGCCTCGCCGAACTCCTCCTCGCCTCCCCCGCCCGCCCCGGCCTCTCCTGGCACCTCCTGCTGTGCCTCGACCCCGACGGCGCCGCCCTCAACGCCGGCTGGCTCGACGGCCCCCTCACCATGCGCCGCCACTACCAGCACTTCTTCCGCCCCTCCTTCGAGGAACAGCCCGAACTCCTCCCCGCCCCCACCGCCGGCCGCCGGCCCATGCCCGAGAGCCTCGCCCTCACCGCACTCATCGACGAACTGCGCCCCTTCCTCCAGTGCTCCCTGCACGGCGTCGACTTCGGCGGCGCCTTCGTCCAGCTCACCCGCCCCGTCCCCGGCCTGCCCGAACGCTTCGCCCGCTCCGCCGACCGCGCCGGCCTCCCCCTCGACATCGACTCCTTCGACGCCATCGGCTGGGCCAGCCCCGCCCCCGGCACCTACCTCATGCCCACCCCCGGCAGCGACGCCGCCACCCGCGCCCTGCCCGACGAACCCGAACTCTCCACCTGGTCCTACGCCACCCGCCACGGCGGCGTCACCGCCGTCCTCGAAGTCCCCATGTGGTCCGTCGACGCCGTCGCCGACCCGCGCCCCCACCCCGCCGTCGGCCCCGCCGTCACCGCCGCCGCCCGCACCCTGCGCGACCGCGCCGAGGAACTGGCCGGACTGCTCGCCCGCGTCCCCGTACACGCCCGCGCCGTGCACGGCCCCCTGGTGCGCGCCGCCGATTTCAACCTGGCGGTCTGCCCGTCGGTCGCGGACGAGTGGCTGGAGCGCTGGTGCGCGGAGCCGCTCACGGTCTCCCGGGTGACGACCGCCGCGATCGTCGCCGCCCGGGTGCCGCTGCGCGTCGCGTCGATGCTGCTGCGGCTGCTGGCCGACGTCCGCGGACCGGGCGCGGAGGCCGGCCGCGAGCGCGCCCGCGCCATCGTCACCGAGAGCCTGAACCAGCTGCGCCACCGCTTCGGCGCCCGCTGGGTGCCGGTCGAGGAGCAGGTGGCCCACCAGACCCGGGCCGCCCTCGCCGCCGCCGAGTGCCTGCTCGGCTGACCCTCAACGGCCGAGCCCCGTACAGAAGTCGAGGGCCGACCCGGGAATCGCTCCCGGACCGGCCCTCGACTCGAGGACGTGCTCTCACGCCGCTCTCACGCCGCTATCGGCCGCTGGCTGCGCACCGCCTGGAGCAGTCCGATCGCGATCCACACCGCGAACATCGACGAACCGCCGTACGACACGAACGGCAGCGGGATGCCCGCCACCGGCATGATGCCCAGGCACATCCCGATGTTCTCGAACGCCTGGAACGACAGCCACGCGATGACGCCCGCCGCGACGATCGTCCCGTACAGGTCGGTCGCCTGCCGCGCGATCCGGCAGGCCCGCCACAGCACCACGCCGACCAGCAGGATGATCGCCAGCGCCCCGACGAAGCCCAGCTCCTCGCCGGCCACCGTGAACACGAAGTCGGTCTGCTGCTCCGGCACGAACTGCCCTATGGTCTGCGTCCCGTGGAACAGCCCCTTGCCGGTGAGCCCGCCCGAGCCGATCGCGATCCGGGCCTGCGCGGTGTTGTAGCCGACGCCGGAGGGGTCGAGCTGCGGGTTGGCGAACGCGGCGAAGCGGTCGATCTGGTACTTGCTCAGCAGCCCGAACTTCCAGACCGCGACGGACCCCGCGGTGCCCAGGACCAGCAGCCCGAGGACCCAGCGGTTGGCCGCGCCCGAGCCGAGCAGGATGCCCAGCACGATCGCGGACATCACCATGACCGACCCGGCGTCCGGCATCAGCAGCACGAGGCCCATCGGCAGGCACGCCCAGACCAGGCCCCGGAAGACCGCCCGGTGCGAGGGGAACGCCCGCTCCCCCGCGTCCACCTGGTCCGACAGCACGACCGCCATCGCCAGCACGATGCCCAGTTTCGCGAACTCGGCCGGCTGGACGGAGAAGCCGCCGCCGAGCTGGATCCACGAGTGCGCGCCGTTGATGGTCGAGCCGATCGGGCTCAGCGTGGCCATCAGCAGCAGGATCACGGCGACGTAGACGAAGGGCACGAGGGTGCGAAAGCGCCGGCTCCCTATCGCTATCACGACGGCGCACAGCACGAGCCCGACGACGACGTTGGTGAGGTGCCGGTAGAGGAAGTACTGCGGGTCCCCGTGGGTCAGCGAGTCCCGCCCGCGGGTGGCCGACCACACCAGCAGCGAGCTGCCCAGCGAGAGGGTCAGCGCGGCCAGCAGCAGTATCCAGTCGAGCCGCCACAGCGGCGAGTCCTTGGCGAGGGCCTTGGACACCCCGGTGCGCTGCGGCGAGAGCCGCAGCTGCCGGGAGGAACCGTACGAGGTCATGCGCGTCCCCCTCCCGCGCCGCGCGGCGGGTGGAGCGCCGGGCCGGCCGCGGCGAGCCGGGGGGCCGGGGGC
>NZ_JBHWGD010000003.1:0-46866 GCF_042733235.1 Kitasatospora sp. NPDC059722 | reverse complement strand
TATCCTCCTGTCCTTGTGCGGGGGGCTGTTTTTTTTTTAAACCCCCCCCCCCCCCGGGGGCCCGCCGGGGGGGGGGGGGGGCCCCCCGGGGGGGCGGGGGGCCCCCCCCCCCCCCTGCCGGTAGGAACCGTACGAGGTCATGCGCGTCCCCTTCCCGCGCCGCGCTGCGGTTCGAGCGCGGCGCCGGCCGCGGCGAGCAGGGGCGCCGTCGGGCCGGCCGGCGGCGCCGGGTCGAGGAAGACCCGCGGGGAGCCGCCGGTCACGCCCGGGTCGGCGAGGCCGGACGGGTCCTCGACGGTGTACGCGGCCGGCTTGATGATCGCGGTGCCGTCCGGGTTGAACTTCGGCAGCTCGGCCTGCGGTGCCGGCAGCAGGGCCTTGCCGTTGTCGACGTTGCCCTTGTCGTCCACGCCGTACAGCGCCTGGTAGATCCGGCGGATCGCGTCACCGGAACCGCCGGAGCCGGTGCCGCCCTGGCTGATGGTCATGACGACCGCGTAGTCCTTGCTGTACGTGGTGAGCCACGAGGTGGTCTGCTTGCCCTCGACCTCGGCGGTGCCGGTCTTGGCGTGCAGCTCGATCTTGCCCTGCGGCCAGCCGGCGCCGGCGAACTTCCAGGCCGCGGTGCCACTGGTGATGACGCCCGCGGTGGCCTGGTCGATGTAGCTGAGGAGCTTCTGGTCGCCGGGGAACTTGGCGTCCTCGTGCGGGGCGATCTCGCGGACGAGGTCCCCGCCCGGGCTTATCACCGCCTTGGCGATGGTCGGCCGGTAGAAGGTGCCGCCGTTGGCCAGCGCCGAGTAGATCCGGGCCATCTGGACCGGGGTGACGAGGGTGTCGCCCTGGCCGATCGCGAAGTTGACGGCGTCACCGGCGCGCATCTGGTAGCCGTCGACGCAGTTCTCCCGGGCGATCTGGTCGGAGAAGCTGTTGCCGCCCTTCTGCGCCTGCGCGCACCAGGCGTCCTTGTTGTTGTCGTAGAAGGACTGCTTCCACTGCCGGTCCGGCACCCGGCCGGGGACCTCGGCCGGCAGGTCGATGCCGGTCTTGGCGCCGAGGCCGAACTCGTGGGCGGTCTTGAAGAACCAGTCGCCCGGGTCCTTCTTCGGCTTGATGCCGCCGTCCTTCATCCACTGGTCGTACGCCAGGCCGTAGAAGACGGTGTCGCAGGAGACCTCCAGCGCCTTCTCCAGGGAGATCGCGCCGAAGTTCTCGCTCTCGAAGTTCTTGAACTCGCGGCCGCCGATGGTCATGGCCTTCGGGCAGTCGTACCGGCCGTCGAGCGAGTAGCCGGCCTGCACCGCGGCGGTGGTGGAGACGACCTTGAAGGTCGAGCCGGGGGCGGACTGACCCTGTATGGCCCGGTTCAGCAGCGGGAAGTTGGAGTCCTTGCTGGTCAGCGACTGGTAGTCCTTGCCGCTGATGCCGCCCACCCAGAGGTTGGGGTCGTAGGTCGGGGCGCTCGCCATGGCGACGATCCGGCCGGTGTGCACGTCCATCACGACGGCGGCGCCGGAGTCGGCCTCGTAGTTGCGGTTGGTGACCTTGTCGAAGGTGTTCCTGGCGTCGTTCATGGCCTGCGCCAGGTTGTCCTCGACGACCTTCTGCACCCGGGCGTCGATGCTGGTGACCAGGTTGTCGCCGGTCTGCGGGGCCACCGTGCCGGCGGTGCCGATCACCCGGCCGAGGTTGTCCACCTCCAGCTTGGTGATGCCGGCGGTGCCGCGCAGGTCGCGGTCGTAGACCGACTCCAGGCCGGCCCGGCCGATCTGGTCGGCCGGCAGGTAGCGGTCCAGGCCGGTCTTGGCGGCGGTCTTGCTGACCTCGTCGTCGGTGACGGGCGAGAGGTAGCCGAGCACCTGGGCCATGTTGGCGCCCTCGGCGCCGGTGTAGCGGCGGACGGCGGTGGGCTGCGCGGTGATCCCGGGGAAGTCCTCGCG
Source organism: Kitasatospora sp. NPDC059722 (assembly GCF_042733235.1). Classification (NCBI taxonomy): domain Bacteria; kingdom Bacillati; phylum Actinomycetota; class Actinomycetes; order Kitasatosporales; family Streptomycetaceae; genus Kitasatospora; species Kitasatospora sp. NPDC059722. The sequence goes on along the minus strand of NZ_JBHWGD010000003.1, from coordinate 44,926 downwards.
GCGCTCCATTATCTGCATCGCCTGCTGGGTGGTCGCCTCCTTGGTGACCGGGATCGGCTGGTAGGGCGAGCCGTTCCAGCAGGGCTGCGGCGTCTTGGCGTCGCAGAGCCGGACCTTCTCCTGCACGTCCTTGGCCGGCATGCCGAGCACGTCGGCGAGCCGGGCGAGCACCGCCTTGCCGCCGTCCTTCTGCTGGAGCAGCGAGGTGCGGCTGACGGAGACCACCAGGCGGGTCTCGTTGCCGGCCAGGATCCGCCCGGAGGCGTCCAGGATCTCGCCGCGCACGGCGGGCTCGACCACTTCGCGGATGTGGTTGCCGGTCGCCTTGGCGGTGTAGACGCTGGCGTTGCGGATCTGCAGGTACCACAGCCGCCCGCCGAGGGTGGCGAGCAGTGACAGCACCAGGATCTGCAGCACCACCAGACGGATCGTCACCCGCCGGGTTCGGCCGGTCTCGGGGATGTTGCTCACGTCTCGTGCGCTCCAGGGTGCGGGAGGGTCGGGAGGTCGGGGGCCGCGGGGCGGGGCTACGGGCGCCGGGCGAAGCCGGGCACGCGCCGCTTCCGGTAGCCGGGGCCCGACGAGACCTCACGGGTGGTGCGGTAGCGGGCCAGCGTGCCCAGGCCGGGGCCGCCCTCGTCGTCGTCGCTGGCGGCGGTCACCGGGTCGCGGCCGAAGCGGCGGCCGAGCAGCATCACCAGCGGCACGACGAACGGTGCCAGCAGCAGGTCGTACAGGAGGGCGCTGATCACCAGGCCGCCGAGCCCGACGTGCCGGGCCGCGGTGTCGCCGACCAGCGCGCCGACCATCGCGTACAGCAGGGTGGAGGCGACGGCCGCGGCCGCGACGACCAGCAGCGCGCTGGAGACGGACCGCTGGCGGCCGTGCTCCGGGCGCAGCAGTCCGGCGGCGTAGCCCATCAGGCAGAGCACGAGCGCGTAGCGGCCGATCGCGTGGTCGGAGGGCGGCGCGAGGTCGGCGAGCAGTCCGGCGCAGAAGCCGACGACGCAGCCGCCGGAGGGCCCGTAGACCATGGCGAGGCCGACGACGACGAGCAGCAGTATGTCCGGGGTGGCCCCGGGGAGCTGGAGCCGTCCGAAGACGCTGACCTGGAGGATCAGGCCGAACAGGATCAGGACGGCGGAGACGGGGATGCGGGCGAGGCGCATGGCTCAGTTCCCCCCAGTGGGCTTGGCGGGCGGTGCGGCGGGAGCCGTGGTGGCGGGCGCCGCCGGTGCGGCGGGGGCGGCCGGGGCCTGGCTCTGGCCGGCTGCCGGCGCGGGCGGCAGCACGCCGTCGCGCGGGTCGGTGCGCGGCGGCACGACGACGACGCCGACCAGGTCCAGCCGGGTGAACTGGACGAACGGCTCGACCAGGACGGTCTTGGTCAGCTGGCCGGCGTTGGCCTGGACCTCGACGACCTTGCCGACCGGGACGCCGGGCACGAACGGGCGGCCGCTCTGCGAGCCGAAGGTGACCAGCCGGTCGCCGGCCTTGACCTGCGCCTTCCCGTTGAGCAGGGAGACCTTCATCGGGCTGTCGCCGCCGCCGGAGGCGAAGCCGATCTCCCCGCTGCCCTCCAGCCGGGCGCCGGCGGTGAAGCCGGGGTCGGAGGCGAGCAGGACGGTCGCGGTGGTGGGGGCGACGGTGGTGATCCGGCCGACCAGGCCCTGGCCGTTGATGACGGTCATGTCGCGGGTGAGGCCGTCGTCGCTGCCGGCGTCGATGGTGATGGTCCAGGAGAAGCCCTGGGCCGGGCCGATCGCGATGACCTGGGCGGCCTTGACGGTGTATCCGCCGGCGCCGGCGGTGCGCAGCAGGTCGTCGAGCTGCTTGGTGCGGCCGGCGGCCATGTCGGAGGAGGCGAGCTTCTGCCGCAGTTCGGTGTTCTCGCGGGCGAGCTGGTCGGTGCGGCCGCTGTTGGTGGCGGCGTCACGGAAGGCCCGGACGGTGTTGGCGACCGGGTCGACGAGGGTGGATGCGCCGCGCTCGACCGGGCCGAGGACTCCGGCGGCGGCGCGCCTGGCACCGCCGAGCGGGGAGCTCTCACCGCCCTTGATGTCCACGGTGATGAGCGCGAAGGCGACGGCCACCAGCAGGATGAGCAGCAGCCGGCTCTCTCGTGTGTCCCTCACGGTGCTGGTACTGCCCCTTCGTACCTGGCCGGCCGCCGGGGCTGTGGGGCCCTGGCGGCGGCGGCCCGTTCAGTTGAGTGTCGGGTGTGTCGTCGGTGCTAACGGCGCGGCTGGGCGTCGAGTACCTGCTGGAGCGCCTCGAACTCCTCGACGCACTTGCCGGAGCCGAGCGCGACCGAGTCGAGCGGGTTCTCGGCGATGTGGATCGGCATGCCGGTCTCGCGGCGCAGCCGCTCGTCGAGGCCGCGCAGCAGGGCGCCGCCGCCGGTGAGCACGATGCCGCGGTCCATGACGTCGCCGGCGAGCTCGGGCGGGCACTGGTCGAGGGTGGTCTTGACCGCGTCGATGATCGAGTTGACCGGCTCGTCGATGGCCTCGCGGACCTCGGCGGCGGAGATGACGACGGTCTTGGGCAGGCCGCTGACGAGGTCGCGGCCGCGGATCTCGGCGTGCTCGTCCTTCTCGCCCTCCAGGCCGTAGGCGCTGCCGATGCTCATCTTGATCTGTTCGGCACTGCGCTCGCCGAGGAGCAGCGAGTACTCCTTCTTGATGTGCTGGACGATCGCGTTGTCGAGTTCGTCGCCGGCGACCCGGATGGACTGGGCGGTGACGATGCCGCCGAGGGAGATGACGGCGACCTCGGTGGTGCCGCCGCCGATGTCGACGACCATGTTGCCGGTGGCCTCGTGGACGGGCAGTCCGGCGCCGATGGCGGCGGCCATGGGCTCCTCGATGATGTGCACCTGGCGCGCGCCGGCCTGGGAGGAGGCCTCGATGACGGCACGGCGCTCGACGCCGGTGATGCCGGAGGGCACGCAGACGACGACGCGGGGGCGGGCGAGGTAGCGGCGGCGGTGGATCTTGAGGATGAAGTAGCGCAGCATCCGCTCGGTGATCTCGAAGTCGGCGATCACGCCGTCCTTGAGCGGGCGGATGGCGACGATGTTGCCCGGGGTGCGGCCGATCATCTTCTTGGCCTCGGCGCCGACCGCGAGGATGCCGCCGGTGTTGGTGTTCACCGCGACGACGGACGGCTCGTTGAGCACGATCCCCTTGCCCCTGACGTACACCAGCGTGTTGGCAGTTCCGAGGTCGATCGCCAAGTCGCGGCCGATGAACGACAGGTTGCTCGCCATGGGGTGTAGGTGCCTTCCCGGGCTCGGAGTTCATGAGGGGTGGACGACTGCGTGCGCCCACGCTTGGGCGGAGACCAGCTGAGCTGCCTTACCGGGCCCTTGAGTCGCGTCCATCGTAGTCACGCCTCGCGGTACGGACGTCGACGTGGGGCATACCGTCCATTGTCCGGAGCGTGATCGCTTCTCCGAGGATTGGGACGCCGTGTCGGCACCCCCAGTTCCCTATTTCCCGATAAGAATGCCCCGGCCGGGCCAATGGTCCCGACCGGGGCAGTCCCTAAGTCCTCCGGGTGTGTCGCCCGGGCCGGCTCAGGCGTGCGCCGGGAAGAAGATCTTGATCTCGCGCTCCGCGGACTCGGGCGAGTCGGAGGCGTGGATCAGGTTCTCGCGGGTGATCGTCGCGTAGTCGCCGCGGATGGTGCCCGCGCCGGCCTCCAGCGGGTTGGTGGCGCCGGCCAGCATGCGGATGCCCGGGACGACGTCCTCGCCCTCGACGATCAGGGCGATCGACGGACCGGAGGTCATGAACTCCAGCAGCGGCTCGTAGAACGGGCGGCCGACGTGCTCCGCGTAGTGCTGCTCCAGCGTCGCCCGGTCGAAGGTGCGCAGCTCGACGGCGGCGAGCTGCCAGCCGGCCTTGCGCTCGATGCGGCTGATGATCTCGCCCGCCAGGCCGCGGCGGACGGCGTCGGGCTTGAGCAGGACGAGAGTGCGCTGGGACACGGTGCGTCTCCTGGGGAATCGGTTCGGCATGCGGTATGCGGGTACGGCAGAGGTTACCTTGCGTGAACAGACCGCCCGCGCGACCGGTCCAGACATCCCCGCGATCGCGGGGCCGACGCCACGCTGATCGGCGGGGCACTGTTGATCATCGGATCACCCCGGCGAACGCCGGGCCAACGCGTCAGGCAGCCTGAGTCTCGGCGGCGGCGCGGGCGGCCTTGAACTCGTCCACCTTGCGGCCGTAGTGCACCGAGCACCACCACAGGGCGGCGAAGACCACGCCGAGGCCGAACATCGTCGGCAGGATGAAGCCGCTGGCGATCAGGCCGATCTGCAGCGCCCAGCCGATCTGCACGGCGCCGGGCCGGTTGATCATGCCGCACAGCGCGATGCACAGCGCCATGGCGATCCCGGTGACGATCCACACCGCAGCGGTCGACACACTGGACAGCCGCATCGCGACCAGCCCGGCGAACATCGCCAGCAGCGCCTCGCCGATCAGCGTCGAGGAGCAGAGCGTCCTCATCTTCACTTCCTCCCGAGCAGCAGGCGGGCCTCGCCCACCGTGATGACCGAACCGGTGACCAGGACCCCGGCGCCGCCGAGGTCGCCCTCCTCCTCGGCGAGGGTGACGGCGGCGGCGATCGCGTCGTCGAGGCGGGGCTCGACCTGGACGCGGTCCTCGCCGAAGACCTCGACGGCGAGCGCCGCGAGCGCGTCGACGTCCATCGCGCGGTGGGTGGAGTTCTGGGTGATGACGACCTCGGCGAGGATCGGCTCGAAGGCCTCCAGCACGCCGGCCACGTCCTTGTCGCCCGACGTGCCGATCACGCCGACCAGGCGGTTGAAGCCGAAGGACTCGGTGATCGCGGCGACGGTGGCGCGGGCGCCGTGCGGGTTGTGCGCGGCGTCCAGGATGATCGTGGGGCTGCGGCGGACGATCTCCAGGCGGCCCGGCGAGGAGACGCCGGAGAAGGCCTGGCGGATCTTGTCCACGTCGAGCTGCCCGCCGCGGGCGCCGCCGACGCCGAAGAAGGCCTCGACCGCGGCCAGCGCCAGCGCCGCGTTGTGCGCCTGGTACTCGCCGTGCAGCGGGATGAAGACGTCCTCGTACTCCTCGCCGCCGAGTCCGCGCAGCGTCACCAGCTGGCCGCCGACGGCGAGTTCACGGCGGATCACGCCGAACTCCATGCCCTCGCGGGCGACCGTGGCGTCCACCTCGACGGCCCGGCGCAGGATGACCTGGGCGGCGTCCAGCGGCTGCTGGGCGACCACGGCGACGGCGCCGGACTTGACGATCCCGGACTTCTCGACCGCGATCTCGCCGGTGGTGTCGCCGAGCTTGTCGGTGTGGTCCAGCCCGATCGGGGTGATCACCGCGACGGCGGCGTCGATGACGTTGGTGGCGTCCCAGGAGCCGCCCATGCCGACCTCGACCACGGCGACGTCCACCGGGGCGTCGGCGAAGGCGGCGTAGGCCATGCCGGTCAGCACCTCGAAGAAGGACATCGGCACCGGCTGCTGCGCGTCGACCATCTCCACGTAGGGCGCGATGTCGCGGTAGACCTCGACGAAGCGCTCGGGGGCGATCGGGGCGCCGTCCAGGCTGATGCGCTCGGTGACGCTCTCCACGTGCGGGCTGGTGTAGCGGCCCGTGCGCAGCTCGAAGGCGTTGAGCAACTGCTCGATCATCCGGGCGGTGGAGGTCTTGCCGTTGGTGCCGGTGATGTGGATGGAGGGGAAGGACCGCTGGGGCTGGCCCAGGATGTCCATCAGCGCCTCGATCCGGTCGAGCGAGGGCTCCAGCTTGTTCTCCGGCCAGCGCTTGGACAGCTCGACCTCGACGTCGCGCAGGGCGTCGCCGGTGCCGCCGTCGGCGGGGCGGAGGGTGTACGGGTTCGGGTCGGCCTTGTCGCTCACGACCACAGTCTACGGAGGGTCGGCGGCCCGTCCTCACAGGGTGAGGTCCGGGGTGAGAACGACCACTTTGCCCGGTCTTGACCCCCGATTCCCAGTTCACTCCCTTTACTATCGATTTAGCGAGTTTGAACCGCAATGAAGCATCGATTCGCATCCCTGAGGAGCCAATAGCCTTTGATCACTGGGAGTGCCACGCCATGCCCGACGTCCTGCACGACTGGATCGTCCTCCGGCAGGACACGATCGTCCGGCTCGCCGGGCTGATCTCACTGCTGCTCGTCGCCTACATGGTCCTGGTGTTCGGCCGCTTCCTGGTCTACTGGGCCGGCTCCCGCCACGCCTTCAAGCGCAACCTCGCCGCCGAACCCGGCGACCCCGCCGCCTTCCAGTGGCACCTGGTCATCCCCTGCCGCGACGAGGAGGCCGTGGTCTCCCAGACCCTGGCCGGCCTGCGCGCCTCCGCGCCCGAGGCCCACCTGTGGGTCATCGACGACGACAGCGAGGACGCCACCCGCGAACTCGTCCTCGCCGCCGCGGCCCACGACGACCGCGTCCACCTCGTCCAGCGCCGCCGCCCGCACGCGCGGATCGGCAAGGGCGCCGCCCTCAACGCCGCCTACCGCGAGATCTCCGCCCGGCTGCCCGAGGACACCGACCGCTCCCGCGTCGTCATCGGCGTCGTCGACGCCGACGGACAGCTCGGCGCCGGCACCCTCGCGCAGGTGTGCAGCGACAAGGCGCTCGGCCGCCCCGACACCGGCGCCGTCCAGATCGGCGTGCGCATGCGCAACGCCGACGACGAGCTCCCGCTGCCCGGCCGCGGCCGCACCGCCAACGCGTTCGCCCGCGCGCTCGTGCGGATGCAGGACGTCGAGTTCCAGGCCAACAACGCCGGCATGCAGCTGCTGCGCCGGCGCACCGGCAGCGTCGGCCTCGGTGGCAACGGCCAGTTCGTGCGCCTCACCGCCCTCGACTCGCTCACCGCCGAGGAGGGCCGGGCCGGGCGGCCCTGGCCCGAGCGCGCCCTGCTGGAGGACTACGAGTCCGGCCTCGACCTGCGCCTGGCCGGCTGGCGCCTGACCCACGTCACCGAGGTCCAGGTCTCCCAGGAGGCCCTGGTCTCGCCGCGCCGCTTCCTCACCCAGCGCACCCGCTGGGCCCAGGGCAACATGCAGTGCCTGCGCTACACCGGCCGGGTGCTGCGCTCCCCGCACTACACGTGGCCGGGCAAGGCCGAGGTGCTGTACACCTTCCTGCAGCCGGTGGTCTGCGTGCTGCTCGTGCTGCTCACCCCGCTGTCGATCGTGATCACCGCGGCCGGGCTGGTGCTCTTCCCCGCCGAGACCGCCGACTTCCAGCTGCGGTTCGGGCCGTACATGGCCGTCGCCTTCGTCGTCGCCACGCTGCCGATGGTGTTCTGGGGCTTCGCCTACCGCACCCTCGTCCACCCCGACCGCCGCCGCCTGACCGGGCTGCTCTGGGGCGTCCTGGTGTGGATCTACGCCTACCACCTGTTCGTCGTCGCCACCCGGGCGGCCGTGCGGATGCTGCTCGGCCGCAACGGCTGGGCCAAGACCCGGCGCAACGCCGAGAAGGTCGCCGTCGGCGCCCCCACCGCCCTCGAATCCTGAGCCCCGACAGATACCCACGGAGCCTCCTCCCATGAGCACCTGCCTGCCCCCGTCCAGCGTCGCCGTCGTCCTCGGCACCCGCCCCGAGCTCGTCAAGCTCGCCCCGCTGATCCACGAACTCGGCGACGCCACCCGTCTGGTGCACACCGGCCAGCACTGGGACGAGGCCATGTCCGGCCGCTTCCTGCGCGATCTGGACCTGCCCCGGCCGGAGCTGCTCACCGGCGTCGGCGGCCGGCCGCGGGCCGGGCAGATCGCCCAGTCCCTCGGCCAGCTCGACGCCGCCTTCGCCGAGGACCGCCCGGTGGCCGTCGTCGTCCAGGGCGACACCAACGCCACCCTCGCCGGCGCGCTGGCCGCCAACGCCCGGGAGATCCCGCTGGTCCACGTCGAGGCCGGGCTGCGCAGCTTCGACCGGGCGATGCCCGAGGAGCACAACCGCGTCATGGTCGACCACGTCGCCGACCTGCTGTGCGCCGCCACCCCCGACAACGTCGCCAACCTGCGCGCCGAGTCGCTCGACGAGCGGCGGATCGCGCTCACCGGCAACACCGTCGTCGAGGTCGTCCGCCGCCAGCTGCCGGACCAGGAGGCGCGCGCCGCCCTGCTCGCCGCGCACGGGCTGCGCCCCGACGGCTACGTCCTCGCGACCGTGCACCGCCCGGAGAACACCGACACCGCCGAGGCGCTCGGCGCCGTCCTCGCCGAGCTGGACCGCATCGCGCGGGCCGGCACGCCGGTGCTGTTCCCGATGCACCCGCGCACCCGGGCCGCCGTCGAACGCTTCGGGCTGGACGGGCTGCTGGAGCGGATCGCCGTCACCGGACCGGTCGGGTACGCCGACTTCCTCGGCCTCGCGAGCCACGCCGCGCTGCTGGTCTCCGACTCCGGCGGCGTGCAGGAGGAGTGCACCGTGCTCGGCCGCCCGCTGCTGGTGGTGCGCCGCTCCACCGAGCGCCCGGAGGCCGTGGACGCCGGCTTCGCCGCGCTGGTGCGGCCCGGCGAGGAGCTGGGCGAGCTGGCACACGCCTGGCTGTCCGACACCCCCGAGCGGCTGGCCCGGCTCGCGGCCACCCCGAGCCCGTACGGCGACGGCCTCGCCTCGGCGCGCATCGCCGAACTCACCGCCCGGATCGCCGAGTCCGCCCGGTCCGAGGCCGGCGCCGGCCTGCGGGCGGCGTAGTCCTGATCGCCAGTCGGCTTGACAGCCGGATTGGTCTACTCCACCTTGTGAGGCAAGTCCCGTTTCCCTAGCGGGACTTGAGTTGTCGGTAGCTCCCGCACGCGCACCATCGACACCCCGGACGGCGCCGCCCCCACAGCACGCCGCCGGGCCTCCCCCACAGGAGATGGAGTCATGCCACCTGCCCGACACCGGCGGCGCCCGCGCGCCGTCCGCACCCTGCTCGCCGGGGCCGGCGCGATCGCGCTGGGCCTGAGCGGACTCGTCCTCGTCACCGGCACCGGCGCCCGTGCCGCGGACGTCGACCTGATCACCAACGGCGGCTTCGAAGCCGGCGCCCTCACCGGCTGGTCCTGCACCGGCGGCACCGTCCAGAGCGCGACCGTCCACTCCGGCTCGTACGCGCTGCGGTCCACCCCGGGCGCGGGCGACACCGGCGAGTGCACGCAGACCGTCGCCGTGAAGCCCTCGTCGGCGTACACGCTGAGCTCCTGGGTGCAGGGCTCGTACGTCTACCTCGGCGCCCGCGGCACCGGTGGCACCGACCCCAGCACCTGGACGACGTCGGCGGGCTGGGCGCAGCTCAGCACCGGTTTCACCACCGGCCCGGCCACCACGAGCGTCACCGTCTACCTGCACGGCTGGTACGGGCAGGCGGCGTTCCTGGCCGACGACGTCTCGCTGGTGGGCCCCGGCGGCCCGCAACCGTCGCAGAGCCCGACGTCCCCCTCGTCCCCGAGCCCGACCGCGACGGGCAGCCCGACCGCCACGGCGACCGCGACCGGCAGCCCGACCGGCACCCCGACGAAGCCGCCGGGCCTGCCCAAGCACGTGCTCACCGGCTACTGGCAGAACTTCGACAACGGCGCCGCCGTCCAGCGCATCGGCGACGTCCCGGCCGCGTACGACATCATCGCGGTCGCCTTCGCCGATGCCACCGCCACGCCGGGCGCGCTGAGCTTCACCCTCGACCCGGCCCTGTCCTCGCGCCTCGGCGGCTACACCGACGCACAGTTCAAGGCCGACATCGCGGCCAAGCGGGCGGCCGGCAAGCGGGTCGTGCTCTCGGTCGGCGGACAGAACGGCACCGTGTCGGTGGCCGACCCGGCGTCGGCGGCGAACTTCGCGGACTCCGCCTGGTCGCTGATGCGAACCTACGGCTTCGACGGGATCGACATCGACCTGGAGAACGGCGTCAACGCGACGTACCTGGGCCAGGCGTTGCACGCGGTCGCGGCCAAGGCCGGCAGCGGGTTCGTCCTGACCATGGCGCCGCAGACCATCGACATGCAGTCGACCGGCATGGAGTACTTCAAGCTGGCGCTGAACGTGAAGGACGTCCTCACCATCGTCAACATGCAGTACTACAACTCCGGCGCGATGAACGGCTGCGACGGCAACGTGTACGCGCAGGGGACCGAGAACTTCCTGACCGCGCTCGCCTGCATCCAGCTCCAGGGCGGGCTGCGGCCCGACCAGGTCGGGCTCGGGGTGCCGGCCTCGACCAGCGCCGCGGGCGGCGGGTACGTGAGCGCGGGCGTCGTGAACGCCGCGCTGGACTGCCTCGCCGCCGGCACCGACTGCGGCAGCTACCGGCCCGGCACCACCTGGCCGGGGATCGGCGGGGCGATGACCTGGTCGACCAACTGGGACGCCTCGGCGGGCAGTCCGGTCGCCGGCACCATCGGCGCGCACCTGCACGCCATGCCGTGAGCCCGGCCCGGAGACCCGGGCCGGGTTCGGACTCCGGTTCGGACCCCGGCTCAGACCCCGGCCCGGGCCTCCGGCACGTGCGCCGCACCGCCGCCGTGGCGACGGCGCAACTCGGCGGTGATCTCGCCGAGTTCGCCGTCGGGCAGGAACGGCAGCATCATCGCGACACCCTGCAGCAGGCCGCCGAGCAGGAAGGTGGTGTCGGCGTTCGCGGCGACCAGGCCGCGGACCTCCGCCACGTCCCCGACGGCCACGGCCTCGATCAGCCGGGCGGCGTCGGCGGTCTCCTCGTCCACGCAGACCGCGCCGGCGTCGACCGGGGCGCGCCTGGCCATCGCGCGCAGCACCTTGTCGCCGACCGCGGGGGCGTAGGCCTTGCGGACCGCCTCCGCGGCGATCCAGGCCAGCAGGGTCGTCACCTCGCGCTCGGCGTGCTCGGCGAGCAGCACGTCGAGCTCGTGGTCGAAGGCGAGCTGGTTGCCGTGCCGGAACGCGAGCAGCAGCGTCGCCGCCCTGGCCTTGGCCTCCTCGACCGCCTCGGCAGGAAGTTCGTCGACCAACTCTTCGGTCACCACCACGCCATGCCCTCCCGTCCGTTGGCTCAGCGAAACGCCCGGCAGAAACCCGCTGGTGCGCACCGCGCAAACTCAGAGCACACCGTACACATCCGACCTGCAAACTTCCGAGAACCCGCGCTGGCAAGACCGGAATGAATTCGAGCGGAATAGGACCTTACCCGGTCCAGGATGAATATTCGCCGGAAGGGAGCAATGGCGCTGGGCTATTCGGCGTAAACGGCCGAGGGGCCGTACTCCGCTCGGCGCGGAATACGGCCCCTCGTGGACCGGTGGGGCGGCTCAGCCCTGCGGCAGCGCCGCGAGCTGGGCGGTGATCCGGGCGATGTCGGCCTCGGCGGCCTCCAGGCGGATCCGGATCTTGGCGACCACGTCGTCCGGCGCCTTGGCGAGGAACGCCTCGTTGCCGAGCTTGCCGGTGGTCTGGGCCTTCTCCTTCTCGGCCGCCGCGAGGTCCTTGGCGAGGCGCTTGCGCTCCGCCGCGACGTCGATGGTGCCGGAGAGGTCCAGCGCCACGGTGGCGCCGGCGACCGGCAGCGAGGCGGTGGCCGCGAAGCCCTCCTCGGGGGCGGTCAGCCGCAGCAGCGAGCGGATCGCGTCCTCGTGGGCGGCCAGCGCGGTGCCGTCCAGCTCCAGGGTGGCCGGGACGCGCTGGCCCGGCTTGAGGCCCTGGTCGGTGCGGAACCGGCGGACCTCGGTGACGACCTGCTGCAGCGTGGCGATCTCCGCCTCGGCCGCGGCGTCACGGAAGCCGCTGTCCTTCGGCCAGTCGGCGATGACGACCGACTCGGCGCCGGTGAGCGTGGTCCACAGCGTCTCGGTGACGAAGGGCACGATCGGGTGCAGCAGGCGCAGCGTGACGTCCAGGACCTCGCCGAGCACCCGGCGCGCGGCGTCGGCCTGCGGGCCGCCCTTGGCCAGGGTGGTCTTGGAGAGCTCGACGTACCAGTCGAAGACCTCGTCCCAGGCGAAGTGGTACAGGCCCTCGGAGAGCTTGGAGAACTGGTAGTCGTCGTACAGGCCGTCCACCTCGGCGACGGTGCTGTTGAGGCGCGACAGGATCCAGCGGTCGCTCGCGGTCAGCTCCTCCGGCGCGGGCAGCGGGCCCTCGACGGTGGCGCCGTTCATCAGCGCGAAGCGGGTGGCGTTCCAGATCTTGTTGGCGAAGTTGCGGGACGCCTGGACCCAGTCCTCGCCGATCGGCACGTCGACGCCGGGGTTGGCACCGCGCGCGAGCGTGAAGCGCAGCGCGTCGGAGCCGTACTTGTCCATCCAGTCCAGCGGGTTGACCACGTTGCCGAAGGACTTCGACATCTTCTTGCCGTTCTGGTCACGGACCATGCCGTGCAGCGCGATGGTGTGGAACGGCGGGGTGCCGTCCATCGCGTAGAGGCCGAACATCATCATCCGGGCGACCCAGAAGAAGAGGATGTCGTAGCCGGTCACCAGGACGGAGTTCGGGTAGAACTTCGCGAGGCTCTCGGTCTGCTCGGGCCAGCCGAGCGTGGAGAACGGCCACAGGCCGGAGGAGAACCAGGTGTCCAGGACGTCGGTGTCCTGGTGCCAGCCCTCGCCGGCGGGCGGCTGCTCGTCCGGTCCGACGCAGACGACCTCGCCGTTCGGGCCGTACCAGACCGGGATGCGGTGACCCCACCACAGCTGGCGCGAGATGCACCAGTCGTGCAGGTTGTCGACCCAGTCGAAGTAGCGCTTCTCCATCTCCTGCGGGTGGATCTTGACCTTGCCGTCGCGGACCGCGTCGCCGGCGGCCTTCGCCAGCGGGCCGACCTTGACCCACCACTGCATCGACAGCCGCGGCTCGATGGTGGTCTTGCAGCGCGAGCAGTGGCCGACCGAGTGGACGTACGGGCGCTTCTCGGCGACGATCCGGCCCTCGGCGCGCAGCGCGGCGACGATCGCCGAGCGGGCCTCCAGGCGGTCCAGGCCGAGGAAGGGGCCGTGCACGGTGATGACGGCGTGCTCGTCCATCACGGCGATGTTCGGCAGGCCGTGGCGCTGGCCGATCTCGAAGTCGTTCGGGTCGTGCGCGGGCGTCACCTTGACGGCGCCGGTGCCGAACTCCGGGTCGACGTGGGCGTCGGCGACGATCGGGATGCGGCGGCCGGTGAGCGGCAGCTCGATCTCGGTGCCGACCAGGTGCTTGTAGCGCTCGTCCTCGGGGTGGACGGCGACCGCGGTGTCGCCCAGCATCGTCTCGGCGCGCGTGGTGGCGACGACGATGGAGTTCTCACCCTCGCCGTAGCGGATCGAGACCAGCTCGCCGTCGTCGTCCTGGTACTCCACCTCGATGTCCGAGATGGCGGTCAGGCAGCGCGGGCACCAGTTGATGATGCGCTCGGCGCGGTAGATCAGCTCGTCGTCGAAGAGCTTCTTGAAGATGGTCTGGACGGCCTGGGAGAGGCCCTCGTCCATGGTGAAGCGCTCGCGCGACCAGTCCACGCCGTCGCCGAGGCGGCGCATCTGGCCGGAGATCTGGCCGCCGGACTCCGCCTTCCACTGCCAGACGCGCTCGACGAAGGCCTCGCGGCCCAGGTCGTGGCGGGACTTGCCCTCCTTGGCGAGCTCGCGCTCGACCACGTTCTGGGTGGCGATGCCGGCGTGGTCCATACCGGGCTGCCAGAGCGCCTCGTAGCCCTGCATCCGCTTGCGGCGCACCAGCGCGTCGATCAGCGTGTGCTCGAAGGCGTGGCCCAGGTGCAGGCTGCCGGTCACGTTCGGCGGCGGGATGACGATGGTGAACGGGGGTTTGTCGCTCTTGGCGTCCGCGGTGAAGTAGCCACGCTCTACCCAGCGCTCGTACAGCTCGCCCTCTACGTCCGCGGGGGTGTAGGTCGTCGGGAGGGTTGCCGCATCGTCCCCGGTGGTGCTCACGGGGCGCTGGTTCGTCGTGTCGGTCACGACGCACAGTTTACGTAACGGCGGGCTCGGGTTACGAACCGCTTTCGGTCCGCGGACACCGCGCTCCCGACCGGCTCCCCCGTCGGCGGCGTGCGGTACCGTGCCCGGACAATCGTCTGGATTTCCGGACGTACACGGGACAATTCCACACCAGACAGGCCGCGGGTGCGGCGGGGGAGCACAGACAGATGTACGGCCAGGGTCAGCAGTATCCGCAGGGACAGCCGCAGCCCTACGGGGGACAGCCCCCGTACGGCGCGCCGCAGCAGCCGCAGCCGCCGTACGGGGCGCCGCAGCAGCCGCAGCCGCCGTACGGGGCGCCGCAGCCGCCGCAGCAGCCGTACGGCGCGCCGCAGCCCCAGTACGGCTATCCGCCGCAGGGCCAGCCGCAGTACGGCGCACCCCAGCAGCCCTACGGCGCGCCTCCGCAGGCCCCGTACGGCCAGCCGGGGTACCCGCCGCCGCCGAAGAAGGGCAAGGGCGGCCTGGTGGTCGGCCTCGTGATCGGCGCGCTCGTGCTCGGCGGCGGCGGCTTCGCCGCGTGGAAGGTCCTCGGCGGCAAGGACTCCTCGGGCGGCAACTACAAGCTCTCCGCCCCGCAGTCGCTGCCGGACGGCTACGTCAAGAAGTCGTCCGACGAGAAGCCGGCCGACCCCAACAAGCCCGAGTCCACGAAGTACGGCTCGAACCTCATCGGCGTGATCTCCAGCTACACCAAGGGCGCCGACCCGCTCGACACGATCTCGGTGATCGGCATCTACGGGCAGCTGAACAGCCCCGACCAGATCATCCAGGAGTCGAAGCAGGACAGCGGCGGCCTCACCTGGACGACGCCGATGACGGACTACCCCGCGAACGACAGCACGAGCTCCGCCGCGAAGCTCGCCTGCGGCGCCACCAGCATCATCGGCAAGCCCGGACCCGTGGTCTGCGTGTGGGCCGACAAGTCCACCTACGGCCACGTCAGCTTCAACCACGTCAGCATCACCGGCACCGCCCCGACCCCGCTCTCCCCGGCCCAGGCCGCGGAGAAGACCCGCGCCATCCGTGACGCGATGAAGGTGGCCAAGTGACCGACCAGAGCCCGTACGGCGCACCGCCGCCGCCCCCCAACCAGCCCTACGGGGCACCGCCGCCGCCCGCCGGCCAGCCCTTCGGGGCTCCCCCACCGCCCACCGACCAGCCCTACGGCGCCGTGCCGCCGCAGGCGCCGCCGCCCGGCTACCCCGCGCCCGACCAGGCCGGCTACCCCGGGTACGGGATGTACCCGCCGCCCCCGCCCCGCACGTCGCACAAGACGCTGTGGATCGTCCTCGGCTGCGTCTTCGGCGTGCTGCTCCTCGGCGGCGGCGCGCTCGCGTACTTCGTCTTCGACGTGACGAGCAACGCGGGCACCCAGAAGATCGTGATGCCGACGGCCTTCAAGGACCTCAAGGCCAACGACGACCCGACCACGACCCGGAAGATCCAGGACGAGATCACGTCCAAGATCGGCAACGGTGACGGCAACTGGAAGCCCACCGGCGTCGCCGCGGTCTACCAGGACGCGAACTCCGACCCGCAGCTGGTCGCGGTCGGCGTGTACGGCAAGGTCCTGCTGCCCAAGCAGGAGCTGGACCAGATGTTCCAGGGCTTCTCCGGCTCGGGCGGGCAGGTCGGCGACCGGCACGCGGTCGACCCCGGCCCCAAGGGCGGCACCATGGAGTGCGGGACGTCCGTGGACGGCGACACCAAGATGGCCGTGTGCGCCTGGGCCGACAGCAGCAGCCTCGTGATGGTGCTCAAGGGCGCCGACGACGGCACCCAGCCGGACGTGGACAAGCTCGCCGCCGACACCCGCGACCTGCGCGCGGTCGCCGAGGTGCCGAAGTAACCACGAGCCACCCACCGGGCGAACGGAACACGCGAGAGGGCCCCGCACCACGACGGTGCGGGGCCCTCTCGTTCAAGGCTTCAGGACTCAGGCGCTCTTCTCGCGCCGCTCGCGCTTGATCATGTCGCGCGGGACGAGCGTCGGGATCGCGTGCTTGGAGACCACGTCCCCGGTGACCACCACGCGGGCGACGTCCTGGCGCGAGGGGACCTCGTACATCACGGACATCAGCACCTCCTCCATGATGGCCCGCAGCCCGCGCGCGCCGGTGCCGCGCAGGATCGCCTGGTCGGCGATCGCCTCCAGCGCGTCACGCGTGAACTCCAGCTCCACGCCGTCCAGTTCGAAGAGCTTGCGGTACTGCTTGACCAACGCGTTCTTCGGCTCGGTGAGGATCTGCAGGAGCGCCTCGCGGTCCAGGTTGTGCACGCTGGTGATCACCGGCAGACGGCCGATGAACTCCGGGATCATGCCGAACTTCACCAGGTCCTCGGGCATCACCTGACGGAAGTGGTCGCTCGCGTCCGACTCCCGCTTGGAGCGGATGTTCGCGCCGAAGCCGATGCCCTTGGCACCCGCGCGGCCCTCGATGATCCGCTCCAGGCCGGCGAACGCGCCGCCGACGATGAACAGCACGTTGGTGGTGTCGATCTGGATGAACTCCTGGTGCGGGTGCTTGCGCCCGCCCTGCGGCGGCACCGACGCGGTGGTGCCCTCCAGGATCTTCAGCAGCGCCTGCTGCACGCCCTCGCCGGAGACGTCCCGGGTGATCGACGGGTTCTCGCTCTTGCGCGCGACCTTGTCGATCTCGTCGATGTAGATGATCCCGGTCTCGGCCTTCTTGACGTCGTAGTCGGCCGCCTGGATCAGCTTGAGCAGGATGTTCTCGACGTCCTCGCCGACGTACCCGGCCTCGGTCAGCGCCGTGGCGTCCGCGATCGCGAACGGCACGTTGAGCATCCGGGCCAGGGTCTGCGCCAGCAGGGTCTTGCCGGAGCCGGTGGGGCCCAGCAGCAGGATGTTGGACTTGGCCAGCTCGATCGCGTCGTCGCGGCCGTTGCCGCCGCTGCGGCCCGCCTCGCCCGCCTGGACGCGCTTGTAGTGGTTGTAGACGGCCACCGACAGCGCCTTCTTGGCGAGGTCCTGGCCGACCACGTACTGGTCCAGGAACTCGTAGATCTCGCGCGGCTTCGGGAGTTCCTCGAAGCGCACCTCGGAGGTCTCGGCGAGTTCCTCCTCGATGATCTCGTTGCACAGGTCGATGCACTCGTCGCAGATGTACACGCCTGGGCCGGCGATCAGCTTCTTCACCTGCTTCTGCGACTTGCCGCAGAACGAGCACTTGAGCAGGTCGCCACCGTCTCCGATGCGTGCCACGAGGTGCTTCCCCTTCGCCAGGGGCCCCGCGGGGGTTCCGGGGCCTGGTGCTGTGGACCGTCAACGCCGACGGCGATCGGTCTCGCTATCCGACGGTACTCTGCCGGGCCCCTGATTCCGTCCTCTTCGCCGGGTCTGCCCTACGCCCTGGGCGAATTGATACCGAACAGATGCCGTCGCGGCGGCCGCCGAAGGGTCCGGGGCGGGGGGGCCCCCCCCCCCCGGGCCCCCCCCCCCCGGCGCCCTGCCGACCTCAGGAGGTCAGCGAGGTCTTGCGGGTGGAGATGATCTGGTCGATCAGGCCGTACTCGGCGGCCTCCTCGGCGGTGAGGATCTTGTCGCGCTCGATGTCCTCGCGCACCTGCTCCACCGACTTGTTGGAGTGCTTGGAGAGCATCTGCTCCAGCTGCTCGCGCATCCGGAAGATCTCCTTGGCCTGGATCTCCAGGTCGGACACCTGGCCGCGGCCGGTCTCGGTGTACGGCTGGTGGATCAGGATCCGGGCGTTCGGCAGCGCCATGCGCTTGCCGGGGGTGCCGGCCGCGAGCAGCACGGCCGCGGCGGAGGCCGCCTGGCCCATGCAGACCGTGGTGATGTCCGGCTTGACGTACTGCATGGTGTCGTAGATGGCCGTCAGAGCCGTGAACGAGCCGCCGGGCGAGTTGATGTACATCTGGATCTCGCGGTCCGGGTCCATCGACTCCAGGCACAGCAGCTGCGCCATGATGTCGTTCGCCGAGACGTCGTCGACCTGCGAGCCGAGGAAGATGATGCGCTCCTCGAACAGCTTGGCGTACGGGTCGTACTCGCGGATGCCCTGCGTGGTGCGCTCGACGAAGCGCGGGACGATGTAGCGGCCCTCGGCGCGCATGTCCTCGACGCGGGCCTGGGCGGCCGACAGGCTGGGGATGTTCATGGGGGTTCTTGTCCTCCGGGGCGTTGGGGCTGTGGTCTCGTGGGCCGGGCCGAGGCTCAGGCGCCCGTGCCGCCGCCGCCGGGAACGTCCGCGGCGCTGTGCATGATCGCGTCGATCAGGCCGTACTCCAGGGCCTCCTCCGGCGTGAACCAGCGGTCGCGATCGGAGTCCCGGGTGATCTGCTCGAAGGACTGGCCGCTGTGGAAGGCGATCAGCTCGGACATCCGCTTCTTGGTGCGCAGCAGCTGCTCGGCCTGGATGCGGATGTCGGTGGCGGAGCCGCCGAGGCCGGCCGACGGCTGGTGCATCAGGATGTTGGCGTTCGGCAGCGAGAAGCGCTTGCCCTTGGCGCCGGCCGTCAGCAGGAACTGGCCCATCGAGGCCGCCATGCCCATCGCGATGGTGACGACGTCGTTCTTGATGTACTGCATGGTGTCGTAGATCGCCATGCCGGCCGAGATCGAGCCGCCCGGGGAGTTGATGTAGAGGAAGATGTCCTTTTCCGGGTCCGCGGCCAGCAGGAGCAGCTGCGCGGTGATCTTGTTGGCGATGTCGTCGTCGACCTGCTGGCCGAGGAAGATGATCCGCTCGTTGAGCAGCCGGTTGTAGACCTGGTCGCCCAGGCCGCCGAGCACGTCACCAGAGGCGGCGTGCGGCGCCATCGGGCCCATCTGCATCTGCGGGAACGTCACTTAGCCACCTGCTCAGTCGATTTGGACGGTCGCCGGGCGGCCGTCACGGTGTCGCACAGCTTCCGGGTATCACGTCGTGATTGTTGCTGTCCAAGGACCCTAACGCGCAGGCCGGGCCGCAGAATCCCCCACGCAGAACTGTTCGCTGTGAGCGCAGGGTCACGCGCGCCGGACGGGACTGCTCCGGTTGGGGTGCCCGCGCCGGGAACGGCGACGGGCCCGGACGCCATGACGGCGTCCGGGCCCGCTGCGTGCCTCAGGGGGCTACCGCGGCCATCAGGCCTCGGTGGTCTCCTCGGCGGCGGCCTCGGTGGCCTCGACGGTCTCGCCCGACTCGTCCTCGTCGTCGAAGTTGACCTCGTTGCCCTCGGTGTCGACGACCTTGGCGGCCTCGACCACGGTGGCCAGCGCCTTGCCGCGGGCGACCTCGCCGACCAGCAGCGGAACCTGGCCGCCCTGGACGACCTGCTGGGCGAACTGGTCCGGGGTCAGGCCGGAGCCGGCGGCGCGGCGGATGAGGTGCTCGGTGAGCTCCTCCTGGTTGACCCCCAGCTCCTCGTTGGCGACGATCTGGTCCAGGACGAACTGGGTCTTGATGCCCTTCTTCGCCTGCTCCTCGATCTCCGCCTCCCACTCCTCGCGGGTCTTGCCCTGGGTCTCCAGGTAGGCGTCGATGGTCAGGCCCATCGGCTCCAGCTGGTGGTGCTCCAGGTTGTGCTTGCGGGTCTCGATCTCGTCCTTGAGGAGCTTCTCCGGGTACTCGATGTCGACCAGCGCGAGCAGGGCGTCGAGGACCTTCTCCTGGGCCTGGGTGGCCTGGTCGTACTCCTTCATGCGCTCCAGGCGCTTGCGGGAGTCGGCGCGCAGGTCCTCCAGGGAGTCGAACTCGCTGGCCAGCTGGGCGAACTCGTCGTCCAGCTCGGGCAGCTCCTTCTCCTGGACGGCGGTGACGGTGACGGTGACCTCGGAGGTCTTGCCCGCCTGGGTGCCGCCCTTGAGCTCGGTCTCGAAGGTCGCGGTGCCACCGGCCTCCAGGCCGGTGACGGCGTCGTCGATGCCGTCGATCAGGCGGCCGGAGCCGATCTCGTAGCTCACGCCGTTGGCGGTGCCGTCCTCCGGCACCTCGCCGTCGACCGTGGCGACGAGGTCGACGACCACGATGTCACCGGCGGCGGCGGCGCGCTCGACGTCCTTGACCGAGGAGAAGCGCTCGCGCAGCTGCTCCAGGGACTTCTCGATGTCCTCGTCGGCGACGACGATCGGGTCGACGGTCACCTCGATGGAGGAGAACTCCGGCAGGGTGATCTCCGGGCGGACGTCCACCTCGGCGGTGAACTTCAGGTCACCGCCATCGGCGATCGTCTCGACACCCTCGATGTTGGTGATGTCGGGCTGGCCGAGGACCTCGATCTTGCCCTCGTCGACGGCCTGCGTGTAGAAGCGCGGCAGGGCGTCGTTCACGGCCTCCTCCAGCACGGCGCCACGGCCGAAACGCTGGTCGATGACGCGAGCCGGGATCTTGCCCTTACGGAAGCCCGGAACCGTGACCTGCTGGTTGATCTTCTTGTACGCCGCGTCGAGGCTGGGCTTGAGCTCCTCGAAGGGCACCTCGACGGTGAGTCGAACCCGGGTCGGGTTCAGAGTCTCGACGGCGCTCTTCACGGTTTGGTCTCCTATGGGCTTGCGGTCAGGTTGCCTCCCCAGCCCCGGATCGCGCCGGCCGGGGCCGGTACGGGTGGGTCTGGCGAGACGGGCGATGGGCGGTTGGAGCTGCATCTCCCGTGGGGGGTGGACGGTGAGCGTGACTCCTCGCCCTCGTGCGGTTGACCTGGGTGTTCGCCGCAGGGACTACCGCCAGCGCCCCATCCTACCGGTACCACGAAAGGCGGACGCCAGACGTCACCGTACCCGGGGAACAGAACAGGGCCCCGCCCGGTGGGCGAGACCCTGCCGCACGTCGGGGTGACCGGATTCGAACCGACGGCCTTCCGCTCCCAAAGCGGACGCGCTACCAAACTGCGCCACACCCCGTGGTGCCGAGAGGAAGCGTACACGCCGGGCCCCGGCGGTTCGCCGACTTATTTCGGGCCGCCGGAAGGGGTTTCGGGAGCGCGTCCGGGGGGCGCGCAGAAATGCGGTGTGCACGGGAGCGACCGGACCAGGTACGCTGTTCCCCGAACTTCCGGCTGCGTGCCGGGGGATCACGCGGGCGTAGCTCAATGGTAGAGCCCTAGTCTTCCAAACTAGTCACGCGAGTTCGATTCTCGTCGCCCGCTCCACGGCCCGGCCCCGGTGCGTCCTCGCACCGGGGCCGTCGGCGTTCCCGGGTCCGTCCGCAGGTCAGAGCCCCAGGCGGGCGGCGCGGGCCGCGGCGCGGTCGAGCAACAGGTGGACGTCGGCCTCCCGGGTGGTCGGGCGGTCGTTGTACTCGTCCGGGGAGTGCGCCGGGCGGCCGGTCGCGTGCAGGACCTCCATCAGCTGGACGCGCGCCGTACGGACGGTGCGCGGGGTGCCGTAGCCGTGCGCGAGGACGGCGGCCTGCGCGCCGAGGAGGCAGACCCGGCCGCCCGCGTCCCACAGCGCGCCCTGGAGCCAGCCGAACGCGCCGATGTAGCGCGAGGCGAGCCGCAGGTGGTCGGCGGCGCTGACCGGCACCGGACGGACGGGGCGGCGCAGCACCCGGCCGACCAGGGTCGCCCGGGGCTCGGGGTGGCCGGCGTGCCACGCGAGCGGGGCGGTGCCGTACGGGCAGACGTACGGGACGGGTGTGCGGGCGGGGGCGGGCAGGGAGGCGAGGTAGGCCTCGACCTCGGCGACCAGGCCGGAGCCGTCGGCGCCCCTCAGGATCGACGGCGGGAGGGGCAGCAGCGGCGGCGGGGGCGTCGGGACGGTGCGGGGCATGCGGTTCTCCGGGCTGGCGGCCTTCAGGTTCCGCTCCCAAAGTGGGGCATGGCAGACATTTCCGCGACCGGAGGTCCGGGTGGTCCGGGCGGTTTCCCGGCAGGCTGTCGGGCCGATAGCCTCGGCGCGTTCGAGCACGGTTCGATCGCGTGTCCGGAGCGTCACGCGGAACCGCGCGTCACGCAGATCACTACGCAGACCACTGCGGTCCCGAGGTGGAGGAGTTCCGGTGCGTCCCGAGGAGCGGCTTGCCGTCATACAGCGCTGCGTCGTGCGGGAGATGGCGGGGCTCGGGCAGGTGTTCACCGTCGACGGCGAGGTGGTGCGCGGCCCGGGCACGACGGCGGTGGCCGTGCGCGAGCACCCGGGCGGCGACGGGGCCGGTCACGTCGACCTCGGCTTCGTGCTGCACCTGGGGCGGGCGGACGCGCCCGTGGTCTGGGACTGCTCGGCGGGCCTCGGCAAGACCGAGGAGGAGAAGCTCGCCAACGCGGTGAAGATGTGGGCGACCACCACCGCCTCGGTGCTGGTCGAGCTGGCGGACGGCCGGGGCGTGTACGCCGACCGCGCGGACCACGCCGAACTGCCCGGCTGGCACGCGCTGCAGGGGCCGGCGGCGGTGTTCGGCTTCGGCAACGAGCGGCTGGCGGCCTGGCTCACGGAGCACCGGGTGCTGCCCGCGCTGGCGCCGGCGCTGCGGCCGGGGCTGACCGGGGCGGGGCCGGTCGGGGTGAAGCTCTTCCTGGGCGGGAAGGCGGGCGACGACGTCGCCGAGGTCCGGGTCGACGGCGAGGTGTCGGAGGCGGCTTCGGCGGCGCTGCGCGCGCTGGACTGGCCGCGCGGCGAACGCCTGTGCTGGGCACGGCTGTTCGTCCTGCTGACGGCGGTGCGCCCGGTCGGGCCGGCGGTGGTGCCGGCAAGTGCCGGGGCGCCCGCACCGGTGCGCACGCCCGCCCCGGCGGCAGTGCGCCCCCGGGGACTGTTCGCTCGCTGGCGGGAGGCCAGACGGGCCGGCCGGTGACCCTCGCGCGGGTGCCGCCGGCCCTCCCGTCAGCCGCCGGTGATGCCGGAGATGCTGTGGGCCAGGTTCGCCAGCAGGGAGTTGATCGAACCGGCGACGGTGGTCTCGTGGAGCATGAAGCCGAACAGGGCGGCGATGATCGCGTGCGGGATCTTCAGCTGCTTGTTGCGGATGAAGATGATGCACAGGATCGCGAACAGGACCAGCGCGGAGACGGAGAGTGCCACCCGGACTCACTTCCTCGTTTCATAGCGTGGCGCCACCGGCCGGCGGCACCTGCGAAGCCGGACCCCGGCCTGTCCGACGGTCCCGAGGCGGAATCGCGGACCGTCCGGCACACCCCGGCCGGGCGGGGAGCACTCAGCGATCGCACAAGCTCTTCCGTGCCGCACGTGACGCCCCCCATCCCCCGAATCCTGACCAGTCCCGCCCGGACTCAGTGTGGTCGACCGTGCCGATTGCGTAAAGGTCTGACAGTCGGCCCAACGCCGATATCCTGGGATGCGAGACGAGTTTCCGCCGTCCGAGACGATAGCCGAGTCGTTCTGACGAATCGTCGGCGGGGCCGCGCTGAGCGGCCGGGAAACGCGCGGCGGCGGGGAACGGAAGGCTCAGGTCCACTCCGCTGACGGGGCGCCCGATTTGGCCGAAGATCGGCACCCAGGCTTGACAGCTCCTGCCTGCGGCATGTGCCGGCGCGGGGCCCCGCCCGATCCGGCGGCGGGCGCCGCGGACGGCCCGTCGGCCGGTCGGGGCGTCAGTCGCGCCAGAGCAGCAGCACCGCGCGGTCGTCGTTGATGTCCCGGGCGACCGTCTCGATCAGCGCGGCGGCGGCGCCGGCCCCGGCGCCCGGGCCGCTGCCGGGCACCAGCCGGTCGGCCTCGCCCATCAGCCGGTCCATGCCCTCGGTGAGGTCCCGGCCGGGCGCCTCGACCATGCCGTCGGTGCACAGCAGCAGGACGTCGCCGCGGTTCAGGCGTCCGCGCACGCCCTCGAACTTGGCGCCGTCGTAGATGCCGAGCAGCGGGCCCTCGGTGGCCTCCTTGACCTCCCAGCGCCCGGCGCCCGCCAGGCGCTGCATGCCCGGCAGGTGCCCGGCGGAGAGCAGTTCGTACTCGCCGGTGTCCAGGTCGAGCACCAGGTGGACGGCGGTCGCGAAGCCCTCGTCCCAGGACTGGCGCAGCAGGTAGCCGTTGGCGGCGGGCAGGAAGTCGTGCGCGGGCAGCGAGCCCACCAGTCCGCCGAAGGCGCCGGACAGCAGCAGCGCCCGCGAGCCGGCGTCCATGCCCTTGCCGGAGACGTCCGCGAGGACCACCTCCAGCACGCGCTGGCCCGGGCCGGTGCGGGCGGCGACCACGAAGTCCCCGGAGAAGGACTGCCCGCCGGCCGGGCGCAGCGCCATGTCGGCGTGCCAGCCGTCCGGCAGCCGCGGGACGCGGCTCTGCACCCGCAGCCGCTCGCGCAGGTCGAACAGCATCGTCGAACCGCCCCACCAGGGCACCCCGACCCGGGCCCGGAACTGGGCCAGCAGCAGGCCGCCGACCCCGGCGGCGCCGACCACGAGGGCCGCGCCGGGGGTGACGCCGTAGACGTACGCCTCCGGGTTCAGGCTGGCGACCCGCTCGCCGGTGTGGATCACGGACTCGGCGGACAGGCCGAGGGCGGCGAGCGCGTACAGCACCACGAGGCTGCCGGGGCGCAGCAGCAGGGCGCCGGCCAGGATCGGCAGGACGAGGGCGGTGGGCGGGGCCCAGGCGGGCATCCAGATGTTGAGCAGGATCAGCAGCGGGACGAGCAGCGCGAGCGCGCAGAGCACCGGCCAGTCGGCGGCGCCGCCGCGGAAGTAGTCGACCCCGGCCGTGCGCAGCCTTCGGCGGGCCCGGCGGAGCCTCCTGCGCAACCGGGCCGTCACGGGGTCGGACGCCGGGACGGCGCCGGGCCTCGTCGCAGTCGTCTGGGGCGGTGCGCCCGGCGGTCTGCCAGCCATGGGGCCCGACCTTATCCACGGGCACCGCCCGGCGTCGACGGCTCGGCCGGGGGCGGTCGCGCCGAGGTGCGGGCGCGTCAGCGGGTTTCGGCCGATCGGTGCGGTGGTGGCCGCGGCGTCAGGAGGCGTGCGCCGGTTGGGCGTACGAACCAGGCGGACGACGTACGCGCCCCGCGTGCGGGGGTCTTCGCGCGCTGCCGGGCTGTGGCCGATGCCACAGGCGGCGCGGGGGCGCGGACGACGGCGGGCCGGCCCGCCGGGGGGGGGGGGGGCGGCGCCCGCCGGCGCCGGCCCGGGGGGGGCCCCGCGCCCGGCCGCTGGAGGGTCGGTGGGGAATTCGGCGGGCGGAGCGTCTCAGCCCTGGGGGTGGTGGGCCGGGACGGGCGGGAGCTCGCCGGTGGTCTCGTACTCGCTCAGCATCTCGATCCGGCGGGTGTGCCGGGCCTCGCCGCTGTAAGGGGTGCCGAGGAAGACCTCGACGAACTTGGTGGCCTCCTCGACGGTGTGCATGCGGCCGCCGACCGAGATCACGTTGGCGTTGTTGTGCTGGCGGCCGAGCTCGGCGGTCTGCACGCTCCAGGCCAGTGCGGCCCGCACGCCCTTGACCTTGTTGGCGGCGATCGCCTCGCCGTTGCCCGAGCCGCCGATCACGATGCCGAGGGCGTCGGCGTCGGCGGCGGTGCGCTCGGCGGCGCGCAGGCAGAACGGCGGGTAGTCGTCCTCGGCGTCGTAGATGTGCGGCCCGCAGTCGACCGGCTCGTGGCCGGCCTCCTTGAGCCACTCCACGAGGTGGTTCTTCAGTTCGTATCCGGCATGGTCGGAGCCCAGGTACACGCGCATGCCCATGAGTGTGGCATGCGCGGGCACCCGGGCTCCGCAGGGGGCGCCGGGCGCCCGCGTCGGCCCGCCGCCGCCGGCTACCGCTTGCCGGCCAGGCGCCAGACGAGCGGGAGGGCGCCGGCGGCGAACGCGGCCTTGAGGGCGTCGCCGACCAGGTACGGGTAGAGGCCGAGCTCGGCGGCCCGGGCGAGCGGCACGTGCAGCGAGAAGGCCAGGTACGGGACGCCCACCGCGTAGATCGCGAGGGTGCCGAGGACCATCGTCACGGCGGTGTTGACCGGGCTGCGGTCGGCGCCGCGGCGGGCCAGGGCGCCGGTCAGGCCGGCCGCGAGGACGAAGCCGAGCACGTAGCCGAGCGAGGGCATCGCCCAGCCCGAGGTGCCCTCGGCGAACCAGGGCAGGCCCGCCAGGCCGGCCAGCAGGTAGAGGGCGAGCGAGGCGACGCCGCGGCGGGCGCCGAGCGCGGTGCCGACCAGCAGGGCGGCGAAGGTCTGGCCGGTGACGGGCACCGGCGAGCCCGGGACGTTGACCGAGAGCTGGGCGGCGACGCCGGTCAGCGCGGCGCCGCCGGCGACCAGGGCGAGGTCGCGGGCCTGCGCGCCGAGACGGGTGGTGGCGGCGGGCAGCAGGTCGGCGAGGACGGCGCGGGTCGGTATCGACGTGCCGGCAATGGCCATGGGGGAACTCCTCGTGGGGTCCAGGTGAGTGAACACCTGTGAACCTACGCGGTGATCGACTCCGCCACCTTCACGGTTTCGGACAAACCCCCACCGCAGGACCTTGTCGGAACCGCCCGATCGACGGAACGTGAGCACCCGCCGACCCGGCGTCACCGCGGGGTCCGCATGGTGGGCCCGGCTCGCCCGCCCTTGGCATGGACAGGGGTGTCCCCGGATATTGGACAACTCATGCCGCATTCCGCACAGTCTGGATCCCCCTCCATGGCCCCCACCTCCGCGCCCCCGGCGCCCGGGAGCAGCGACACCGCTCCCCCGGCCGCCGGTCAGCAGCTCTCGCACGGGCTGAAGCAGCGCCACCTGTCGATGATCGCGCTCGGCGGGGTGATCGGCGCCGGCCTCTTCGTCGGCTCCGGCGCGGGCATCGCGGCGGCCGGGCCCGCCATCATCCTCGCGTTCACGCTCTCCGGCCTGCTGGTCATGCTGATCATGCGGATGCTCGGCGAGATGTCCGCCGCCCGCCCGGCCTCCGGCTCGTTCTCCGTCCACGCCGAGAAGGAGATCGGCCCCTGGGCCGGGATCACCGCCGGCTGGATGTACTGGGTCATGCTGTGCTGCGGAGTCGCCGCCGAGGCCACCGCGGCCGGGAAGATCGTCAACGGCTGGATACCCGGCGTCTCGGCGTGGGTCTGGGTCGGCCTGTTCATGGTCTTCTTCTGCGCCAGCAACCTCACCGCCGTGAAGAACTTCGGCGAGTTCGAGTTCTGGTTCGCCACGATCAAGGTCGCCGCGATCGTCGCGTTCCTGGTCCTCGGCGGCCTCGGCGTGGCCGGCGTCCTCGGCCCCGGCGCCCCCGGCGCCACCAACCTGACCGGCCAGGGCGGCTTCCTGCCCACCGGCGTCAGCGGACTGATCGTCGGTCTGCTCGCCTCGGTGTTCGCCTACGGCGGCCTGGAGACCGTCACCATCGCCGCCGCCGAGTCCGACGACCCGAAGAAGAACGTCGCCAACGCGGTGCGGACGGCGGTCTGGCGGATCGCGATCTTCTACATCGGCTCGATGGCCCTGGTCGTCACCCTCGTCTCCTGGAAGGACCCGGCCGTCGTCCAGGACGGCCCGTACGTCACCGTGCTGCGCCACCTCGGGGTGCCCGGCGCCGGGACGATCATGGAGGCGGTGGTGCTGATCGCGCTGCTGTCCGCGATGAACGCCAACATCTACGGCGCCTCCCGGATGGCGTACTCGCTGGTCGGCCGCGGACAGGGCCCCAAGGCGCTGGCCCGGGTGAGCGGCGGCGTGCCGCGCCGGGCGGTGCTGGCCTCCTGCCTGTTCGGCTTCGGCGCCGTGCTGGCCGCCAAGTTCTGGCCCGCGACGGTGTTCACCTGGCTGATGAACACCACCGGCGTCGCGATCCTCGTGGTCTGGCTGTTCATCTGCCTCGTCCAGCTGAGGATGCGCCGCCGGCTGGAGCGCGAGGCGCCCGAGCTGCTCACCGTGAAGATGTGGGGCTACCCGTACCTGACCTGGGTGGCCATGGCCGCCGTGGCCGGCATCCTCGCGCTGATGACCACCACCGAGGGCAACCGCCAGCAGCTGTACGCGGCGGGGGTGCTGGTCGCCCTGCTGACCGCCGCCGGGCTGCTCAAGCAGCGCAGGGACGCGGCCGCGCGGTAGCGGCGCACGCACGGAAGAGGCACGGGAGGAGGCCCGGCACCAGGTGGTGCCGGGCCTCCCGCGTTCCGCCGCGGGCGTCACTCGAAGGACGGGCCCGCCGTCCGGGTGCGCTTGATCTCGTAGAAGCCCGGGGTGGAGGCCACCAGCAGGGTGCCGTCCCACAGCCGGGCCGCCGCCTCGCCGCGCGGGGTCGGGGTGACCACCGGGCCGAAGAACGCGACCCGGTCGCCGTCCGCGCCCTCGACGGCGATCACCGGGGTGCCGACGTCCTCGCCGACCAGCGAGATGCCCTCCTTGTGCGAGGCGCGCAGGGCCTCGTCGTACGCGTCGGTGTCGGCCGCGTCGGCCAGCTCGACCGGCAGGCCCGCCGCGACCAGCGCCTCCTCGACCGTCGCCCGCTCCAGCGGCATCGCCCGGTTGTGCAGGCGCAGGCCGAGCTCGGTGTAGAGCCGGCCGAGCACCTCCTCGCCGTGCTGCTGCGCCGCCGCGACGCACACCCGGACCGGGCCCCAGCCCTTGTCCATCAGGTCGCGGTACTGCTGCGGCAGGTCGCGGCCCTCGTTGAGCACCGACAGGCTCATCACGTGCCAGTTCACGTCCACCGGACGCAGCTGCTGCACCTCGATCAGCCAGCGGGACGTCATCCACGCCCACGGGCACAGCGGGTCGAACCAGAAGTCGGCGGTCTTGCGCTCGGCGGCAGTCGTCACTGCGGTCGTCCTTCGTGAGGTGTCCGGGGAAATCACGGGCGGAAAGGCGTTCCCCCCGTC
The DNA here is from genome assembly GCF_042733235.1 of Kitasatospora sp. NPDC059722. Lineage (NCBI taxonomy): Bacteria > Bacillati > Actinomycetota > Actinomycetes > Kitasatosporales > Streptomycetaceae > Kitasatospora > Kitasatospora sp. NPDC059722. The sequence goes on along the minus strand of NZ_JBHWGD010000003.1, from coordinate 16,263 downwards.
CAGGCGCCAACACCCGCCCGGCCCCGCTGATTCCGCCCCGGCCCACCGGCCTGTGCAATGGTACTGGCGCGCGACGGCGTGAAAGGATGCCCCTGATGCGCCGAAGCCGCGCAGGAGAGCACAGACCAGAACGCACCACCGTGCGAGCCGGACAAAGGAGTACCGCCGTGCCGGGCAAGAACCTGAGCCGCGACGAAGCCCAGCAGCGGGCCAGCATCCTGACCGTGGACGGCTACCGGGTCCGGCTGGACGTGACCTCCGCGCCCGACCCCGCGGCCGCGACCTTCCGCTCCACCACCACGGTCGCCTTCCGCTGCGCCCGGCCCGGCACCGCCACCTTCCTCGACCTGCTCGCCCCCGCCGTCCGCTCGATCACCCTGAACGGCCGCGCGATCGACCCGGCCACCGCCTTCGACGGCGCCCGCGTCCACGTCGACGGCCTCGCCGCCGACAACGTCCTCACCATCGACGCCGACTGCGCCTACAGCCGCACCGGCGAGGGCCTGCACCGCTTCGTCGACCCGGCCGACGGCGAGACCTACCTCTACACCCACTACGAGCCGGCCGACGCCCGACGCGTCTTCGCCACCTTCGAACAGCCCGACCTGAAGGCCCCGTTCACCTTCACCGTGACCGCCCCGGCCGCGTGGGACGTGTGGTCCAACGCCGTCCACGAGCGCGTCGACACCGAAGAGGGCGCCCGCACCTGGGAGTTCGCGCCGACCAAGCCGATCTCCACCTACCTCACCGCCGTCGTCGCCGGCCCCTACCACATCGCCCGCGACCACTACAGCCGCGAGCTGCCCGACGGCACCACCCTGGAGATCCCGCTCTCCGCGATGTGCCGCAAGTCCCTCGCGCGCCACTTCGACGCGGACGAGATCCTCGGCGTCACCAAGCTCGGACTCGACTTCTTCCACGAGCAGTTCGACTACCCGTACCCGTTCGGCAAGTACGACCAGGCCTTCGTGCCCGAGTACAACATCGGCGCCATGGAGAACCCCGGCTGCGTCACCTTCAAGGAGGACTTCGTCTTCCGCTCGAAGGTCACCGACGCCGCCTACGAGGGCCGCGCCAACGTCATCCTGCACGAGATGGCGCACATGTGGTTCGGCGACCTCGTCACCATGCGCTGGTGGGACGACCTGTGGCTCAAGGAGTCCTTCGCCGACTTCATGGGCTCCTACGGGCTGATCGGCGCCCGCACCCGCTACAGCTCGGCCTGGGTCACCTTCGCCAACCAGCGCAAGGCCTGGGCCTACCGGCAGGACCAGTTGCCCACCACCCACCCCATCACCGCCGACATCCGCGACCTCGAAGCCGCCAAGCTCAACTTCGACGGCATCACCTACGCCAAGGGCGCCTCCGTCCTCAAGCAGCTGGTCGCGTACGCCGGTTCGGACGCCTTCTTCGAGGGCGCCCGCCGCTACTTCAAGCGCCACGCCTTCGGCAACACCGAACTCGCCGACCTGCTGGGCATCCTGGAGGAGACCAGCGGCCGCGACCTCAAGTCCTGGGCCGCCGCCTGGCTGCAGACCGCCGGCGTCAACTCGCTCACCCCGCAGGTCACCGCCGACGCCGAGGGCCGGATCACCGAACTCGCCGTCCTCCAGGACGGGGCCGTGCTGCGCCCGCACCGGATCGCCGTCGGCCTCTACGACCACGACTCCGACGGCACGCTGGTGCGCACCGCCCGGATCGAGCTCGACGTCACCGGCGCCCGCACCGTCGTCGCCGAGGCCGCCGGCCGCCCCCGCCCGGCGCTCGTCCTGCTCAACGACGACGACCTCACCTACTGCAAGATCCGCTTCGACGACGCCTCGCTGGAGACCCTGCGCACCGGCCTCGGCGAGATCGGCGACGACCTCGCCCGCGCCCTCGCCTGGTCCGCCGTCTGGAACCTCACCCGCGACGGCCTCATGCCCGCCCGCGACTACGTCGCCCTGGTGCTGCGCTTCGCCGGCCAGGAGGGCAACATCGGCGTCCTGCAGTCCCTGCACACCCAGGCCAAGACCGCCGTCGACCTCTACGCCGACCCCGCCTGGCGCGCCGAGGGCGGCCGGCTGCTCGCCGACGGCGCCCTGCGCGAACTGCGCGGGGCCGTCCCCGGCAGCGACCACCAGCTCGCCTGGGCCCGCTTCCTCGCCCAGACCGCGGGCGGCGCCGAACACCTCGGCCTGGTCCGCGGCCTGCTCGCCGGCAGCGCCCGGATCGACGGCCTCGACGTCGACCAGGAGCTGCGCTGGGCGCTGTGGCTCGCCCTGGCCGCCGCCGGGCAGGCCTCCGACGACGAGCTCGCCGGGGAGCTCGCCGCCGACAACACCGCCGGCGGCAAGCGCCAGTACACCCAGTGCATGGCCGCCCGCCCCACCCCCGAGGCCAAGGCCGCCGCCTGGTCGGCCGTCGTCGACTCCGACGAACTGCCCAACGCCCTGGTCGAGGCCAACATCGCCGGCTTCGCGCTGCCCGCCCACCGCGATCTCACCGCCCTCTACGCGGCGCCCTACTTCAAGCTCCTGGAGAAGATCTGGGCCGAGCGCACCATCGAGATCGCGATGCGCTTCGTCGGCGGCTTCTTCCCGAGCGCCCAGATCGGCGAGCCGACCCTCGCCGAGGCCGACGCCTGGCTGGACGGCCACCCCGACGCGGCGCCCGCGCTGCGCCGCCTGGTGATCGAGCGCCGGGACGACCTCGCCCGCGCCCTGCGCGCCCAGGCCTGCGACCGGGCCTGACCGTTCACGGAAGACGAGGGGCCCGCCGTACGGACGGCGGGCCCCTCCGTCGTTGTGTGAACGTCGTTGTGTGAACGTCGCTGCGTGAACGTGCTTGCGTGAACGTGCTTGCGTGAACGTCCCTGCCTGGAGCGTCAGTTGCGCGAGGCCAGCAGCGGCAGGCCCTCGCCCTCCAGCTCGGCGTGCGCCACCTTGCGCCCGGTGACCGCCAGCAGGAGCGCGAGCACCGGGCCCCGCACCTCGGGGCCGCTGCCCGCCGTCCAGTCCGCGTCCGTGGCCCGCAGGGTCAGCCCCTCGACCCTCCGCTTGCCGCCGATGAGCAGGTTGGAGCCCCGGTAGAAGTCCGCCAGCCGGGTCAGCGCCGCCACCGGGTACACCCGGGCGAGGCCGAGCGGGCGGCGGATGTCCTCGGCGTGCACCACCGTCTCGCCCAGCCAGCTGTCGACCGGGCCCGGCGGGTGGCCGACCGAGTCCAGCTGCGCCCGGAAGGCGGCGAGGGTGTCCGCGGGCGTCCCGCTCGTCAGTTCGGCGATCTCGCGGGCGGCCATGTCCTCGAAGCGGAAGCCCGCCCTGGCGAGCTTCAGGAAGAAGCCGGGCGGCGTCATCCGGGCCGTCGCCGCCATGTGCGCGAGGGTGTCCTGCACGCTCCGCCCGGTGCAGAGCGAGGGGGTCGCCCACTGCTCCGGGGTGAGGTCCCGCACGTCGGCGAGCAGGGCGCGCCGCTCGGCGTGGATCGTCCCCCAGGTGTCCGGTGTCGTCGCCATGCTTCCGTGGTACTACCACGACGGCCGGGCCGCACCCCCGAGGGGATGCGACCCGGCCGCTCGGGCGCTACGGGTGTGCTCAGCCGATCAGCGAGCGCAGCACGTACTGCAGGATGCCGCCGTTGCGGTAGTAGTCCGCCTCACCGGGGGTGTCGATGCGGACGACCGCGTCGAACTCGACGGCGCCGGCGACGACCTTGACGGTCGCCGGGGTGGTGCCGTCGTTGAGCTCGGTCACGCCGGTGATGGAGAAGGTCTCCTCGCCGGTCAGGCCGAGGGAGTCGGCGTTCTGGCCCTCCGGGAACTGCAGCGGCAGGACGCCCATGCCGATCAGGTTCGAGCGGTGGATGCGCTCGTACGACTCGGCGATGACGGCCTTGACGCCCAGGAGCGCGGTGCCCTTGGCGGCCCAGTCGCGGGACGAGCCGGAGCCGTACTCCTTGCCGGCCAGGACGACCAGCGGGGTGCCGGCGGCCTGGTAGTTCTGCGAGGCGTCGTAGATGAACGACACCGGGCCGTCGGCCTGGGTGAAGTCGCGGGTGTAGCCGCCCTCGGTGCCCGGCGCGATCTGGTTGCGCAGGCGGATGTTGGCGAAGGTGCCGCGGATCATGACCTCGTGGTTGCCGCGGCGCGAGCCGTAGCTGTTGAAGTCGCGCTTCTCGACGCCGTTGGCGGTCAGGTACTGCGCCGCCGGGGTGCCCGGCTTGATGTTGCCGGCCGGGGAGATGTGGTCGGTGGTGACCGAGTCGCCCAGCTTGGCCAGGACGCGGGCGCCGGCGATGTCGGTCACCGGGCTCGGGGTCTTGGCCATGCCCTCGAAGTACGGGGGCTTGCGGACGTAGGTGGACTCGGCGTCCCACTCGAAGGTGTTGCCGGTCGGGACCGGGAGCGACTGCCAGCGGTGGTCGCCGGCGAAGACGTCCTGGTAGCCCTTGTCGAACATGTCCTGGTCGATGGAGCCAGCGACGGTGGCGGCGACCTCCTGCTCGGACGGCCAGATGTCGGCGAGGAAGACGTCGTTGCCGTCGGCGTCCTGGCCCAGGGCGTCCTTGGTGATGTCGACGTTCATGTTGCCGGCGAGGGCGTAGGCGACCACCAGCGGCGGGGAGGCCAGGTAGTTCATCTTGACGTCCGGGTTGATCCGGCCCTCGAAGTTGCGGTTGCCGGAGAGCACCGAGACGACGGCGAGGTCGGACTCGTTGACGGCGGCCGAGACCTCCTCGGGCAGCGGGCCCGAGTTGCCGATGCAGGTGACGCAGCCGTAGCCCACCAGGTTGAAGCCCAGCTTCTCCATGTACGGGAGCAGGCCGGCCTTCTCGTAGTAGTCCATGACGACCTTGGAGCCGGGCGCCAGGGTGGTCTTGACCCAGGGCTTGACCGTCAGGCCCTTCTCCACGGCCTTCTTCGCCAGCAGGGCGGCGCCCAGCATGACGGAGGGGTTGGAGGTGTTGGTGCAGGAGGTGATCGAGGCGATCACGACCGCGCCGTTGTCGATCTCGTACGTCGAGCCGTCGGGGGCGGTGACGGTGGTCGGCTTGGAGGCCTCGGCCGAGTAGGCCGGCAGCGCCTCGGCGAACCGCTCGGCGGCCTCGGCCAGGATCACGCGGTCCTGCGGGCGCTTCGGGCCGGAGATCGACGGGACGACGGTGGAGACGTCCAGCTCCAGGTACTCGGAGTAGACCGGCTCGACCGACGGGTCGTGCCAGAGGCCCTGCTCCTTGGCGTACGCCTCGACCAGGGCGAGCTGCTGCTCGTCGCGGCCGGTGAGCTTCAGGTAGTTGATGGTCTCCGCGTCGATCGGGAAGATCGCGCAGGTGGAGCCGAACTCCGGCGACATGTTGCCGATGGTGGCGCGGTTGGCCAGCGGGATGGCGCCGATGCCGTCGCCGTAGAACTCGACGAACTTGCCGACCACACCGTGCTTGCGCAGCATCTCGGTGATGGTGAGGACCAGGTCGGTGGCGGTGGTGCCGGCCGGCAGCTGGCCGGTCAGCTTGAAGCCGACGACGCGCGGGATCAGCATGGAGACCGGCTGGCCCAGCATGGCGGCCTCGGCCTCGATGCCGCCGACGCCCCAGCCCAGCACGCCCAGGCCGTTGACCATGGTGGTGTGCGAGTCGGTACCGACGCAGGTGTCCGGGTAGGCCTGGCCGTTACGGACCATGACCGTGCGGGCCAGGTGCTCGATGTTCACCTGGTGGACGATGCCGGTGCCCGGCGGGACGACCTTGAACTCGTCGAACGCGGTCTGGCCCCAGCGCAGGAACTGGTAGCGCTCCTTGTTGCGGCCGTACTCGATCTCGACGTTCTGGACGAAGGCGTCCGGGGTGCCGAACTTGTCGGCGATGACCGAGTGGTCGATGACCAGCTCGGCCGGGGCCAGCGGGTTGATCTTGGCCGGGTCGCCGCCCAGCTCCTTGACGGCCTCGCGCATGGTGGCGAGGTCGACCACGCACGGCACGCCGGTGAAGTCCTGCATGATCACGCGGGCCGGGGTGAACTGGATCTCCTGGCTCGGCTGGGCGGTGGCGTCCCAGTTGCCGAGCGCGCCGATGTGGGCGGCGGTGATGTTCGCGCCGTCCTCGGTGCGCAGCAGGTTCTCCAGCAGCACCTTGAGGCTGTAGGGCAGCCGCTCGGAACCCTCGACGGCGGAGAGCTTGAAGATCTCGTACGACTCGTCGCCCACCTGCAGCGAGCTGCGGGCGTCGAAGCTGTTCGCGGACACGACTGACTCCTTCTGGGTGCTTCACGCGATATCCGGCCACCACGATGGTAAGGTCAGCCTTACTTAGGCTTACCTTGCCGCCATCGCCGGTGAGCGCCTCTCGGCAAGTATCTTGATGTCGAGATATATGGTAAGGGGCAGTTATCTCGATGTCGAGATAAACCATAGTGCATGCCGCCGCGTTCACCACCGCAGGCATGCCCGGGTCGGCGTCCGCCCAGTTCAGCGACCGTCCGGGCCGCGCCGCTTGCGCTCCAGCCGGATCAGCCACACCGCCCCCGCCACCACCCCGCCGAGCAGCAGCAGGACCAGCAGCAGCCCGCCTCCGGCCACCGGCGCCGGGGCGACATCGGCCAGCATCCTCGTCATGTCTTCTCCTCGATTCGCACGGAGGCACCCTCGTGGGCGGCCCCCAGGACCAGCATCAGCAGCACCGGGAACTCCAGGTAGGCGTGGTAGCTCGCCACCGCCGCGTACAGCGCGCGGCCCTGCGCGTAGTCGGCCGCGAACAGCACCGCCAGCACCCCGCCCGCCGCAGCCCCCAGCGCCCACGCGCGCGCACCGCGCAGCGCCGGCACCCGGGCCTCGAAACCCTCGGCCGCCTCCGGCGCGTAGCGCGGCAGGAACCACACCCACACCACGTAGTGCATCGTCTGCAGGAACGCGAACACCGCCAGGAAGCGCAGGCCGAGGTGCGAGGCCAGCCACGCGGGCGGCGTGTAGGAACTCTCCAGGCGGGCCGTCCAGCCGCCCGCCGTGCCCGTAGCGCCCGTAGCGCCCGCCAGCAGGCCGTCCAGCAGCCCGCTCAGCAGCAGGGCCGGCACCAGCAGCACCCACGTGAACTGCAGCGCCAGGAACAGCGCACGCCCCCGCGCCAGCCGCCGCGACCACTCCCACAGGAACAGCAGCGGCACCACGTTGTGCAGGTGCGCCAGCACCACGAAGTGGTACGCCGGGAACGACAGCGACCCGGCGGCGGCGGCCGCCAGCACCGCCACGGCCCCCGCCAGCAGCACCGGACGCGAGCGCAGCCCGTACCAACTCGCCGCCACCAGCAGCCCGTACGCCAGCAGGATCTCCGCCGACCGGGAGTAGGCGGACGGCGGCAGCAGCCGGCACACGACGATGCCGGTGACGAGGACGAGCAGCAGCCGCAGCAGCGGACCCGCCAGCACCACCGCGAAGCGGCCCGCCACGTACCGCAGTTCCAGCACGTTGTGGAGCAGCCCGAAGGCCGCCAGCCCCAGCACCGCCAGCCCGGTCGGCGCCCGCAGCGCCAGCACCAGCGCCAGCGCGCCCGCCACCACGAAACCCGCCTGCGGCGCAGCGCCCAGCCGCAGCCCCGGCCCGGCCGCCGGCCAGGCCCCGCCGCGGGCCGCCCCCGCACCCGTGATCGCCACGCTCCCCCTCCCCATGGCACGATCCCCTGCCGTGCGCTACCCCGTGGCCCTGGCCCTCACGCTGCTGACCGAGACACCCGTCTACACCGCCGCCCTGAGCCTCGCCGGGCCCGTCCGCCCGGGCCGGGCCGCGGCCGCCGCCGTGCTGGTCAACCTGGCGACGCACCCCGTGCTCTGGTGGACCCTCCGGCACTGGACCGGCGGGCCCGCCGCAGCGTACTGGACGGCCTTCGGCCTCAGCGAGGCGGCGGTCTGCGCCGTCGAGGCCCTCCTCCTCCGCCCACTCACGGGCCTGCGCCCGCGCGACCCGCTCCCCTGGATCGCCTCCGGCACCGCCAACGCCACCTCCATGCTCGCGGGGCTGCTCGCCGCACCGTTCCTCGGCGGCTGACCGCGGTTCCACGGCCCGGTTCCGGCGGCCCGGCCCCGCGGCCCGGTTCCACGGTCTGGCCCCACGGCCCGGTTCCGGCGGGTGGGGGCCGGGCCGGTACGGTGGCGGGGAGTCGGTGACGTGCGGGAACGCCGGGGACGGGCAGGGGTCGGCTGATGATCGTGGTGGACGCGTCCGCGCTGGTGCTCGCGCTGGCCGACGAGGGGCCGCGCGGTGCCGCGGCCCGGGCCGAACTGGCGGCCGACGGCGAGTGGTTGGCGCCGGAGCACGTCATCGTCGAGGTGATGCAGTCGCTGCGCGGCCTCTACCTGGCCAAGGAGCTCACCGCCGGACGGGTCGCCGAACTCACCGGCGAACTGGCCGCGGTGGCGATTCGCAAGGTCGAGGTGGCGCCGCTGCTCGGCCGGATCTGGGAGCTCAAGGACAACCTCACCCCGGACGACGCCGCGTACGTCGCCGTCGCCGAGCGGTACGGGGCGCCGCTGATCACCGCGGACCTGCGGCTCATGCGGGCCAGCGGGCCGCGCTGCGAGATCCGCGGCATCCGGCGCACACCGGAGTAGCCGGGCCGCCTCCGGGCGGGGGGTGTCCCGGGCGGCCCTGCCGGGGCGGTGTCCCGGGCGGCCCGGGCGCGTTGAGCACGGCGACCGTCACCCCGCCCGTGGAAGGCCCGCCGATGCCCCTCCCGTTCGCCTCCGCCCTGCTGCCGCTCGCGCTGCTCGCACCCGCCGTCGCACCGGTGTCCGTCATCGAGGCCGACTTCGACCCGGCCTCGGCCTTCGTCCCGCCCGCCGCCATCAGCTACGCCGACGACCTCGTGCCGTACGGCTCGCACGCCACCGTCGTCACCGACCGCTCGACGGCCGGGCGGACGGTGCTCACCCTGGCCGTCACCGGACTCGCGCCCGGCCACGAGTTCCCGGTCCACCTGCACACCGGCACCTGCGGGACCGTGCCGACCTCGTCCGGGCCGCACTACCAGAACGTCGTCGACCCGGTGCAGCCGTCCACCGACCCGGCCTACGCCAACGACCGCAACGAGCTGCGGCTCGTGCTGCGCACCGACGACCGGGGCGACGGCACCGCCACGGCCGCGGTGGACTGGCAGGCGCGGGCCGGCGAGGCCCGCTCGCTGGTGCTGCACGCGGGCACCCCGGCCGGCCCGCACGCGGCGGCCGACCGGGTGGGCTGCATCAAGCTGGACCGGTAGCCCGTCCGGCCCTCCTCAGGACCCGAGGGTGGCGACCAGGACCGCCTTGATGGTGTGCAGCCGGTTCTCCGCCTGGTCGAACACGATGGAGTGCGCCGACTCGAACAACTCGTCGGTGCACTCCAGCTCGGTCATCCCGGTGGCCTCGTACATCTGCCGCCCGACCTCGGTGCCGAGGTCGTGGAAGGCCGGCAGGCAGTGCAGGAACTTCACGTCCGGATTGCCGGTGGCCCGGACGGTGTCCATCGACACCTGGTACGGCTTGAGCAGCTCGATCCGCTCGGCCCAGACCTCCTTGGGCTCGCCCATCGAGACCCAGACGTCCGTGTAGAGGAAGTCGGCGCCGGCCACGCCCTCGGCCACGTCCTCGGTGAGGGTGATCCGGGCGCCGGTGGTCTCGGCGAGCGCGTGCGCCGCCTTCCGGACGTCCTCGGCCGGCCAGACCGCGCGCGGCGCGACGATCCGGACGTCCATGCCGAGCAGGGCGCCGGTGACCAGCAGCGAGTTGCCCATGTTGGAGCGGGCGTCGCCGAGGTAGGCGAAGGCGATGCCGGTGAGCGGCTTGGCCGTGTGCTCGGTCATCGTGAGCACGTCGGCCAGCATCTGGGTCGGGTGCCACTCGTCGGTCAGGCCGTTCCAGACCGGCACGCCCGCGTGCGCGGCGAGCTCCTCGACGACCTCCTGGCCGTGGCCGCGGTACTCGATGCCGTCGAACATCCGGCCCAGCACCCGGGCGGTGTCCTTGATCGACTCCTTGTGGCCGATCTGCGAACCGGACGGGTCCAGGTAGGTGGTGCTCGCGCCCTGGTCGTGCGCGGCGACCTCGAAGGCGCAGCGGGTCCGGGTGGAGGTCTTCTCGAAGATCAGCGCGATGTTCTTGCCGCGCAGCCGGGGCTGCTCCGTGCCCGCGTACTTCGCCGCCTTGAGCCGGGCCGCGAGGTCCACCAGGAAGCGGAACTCCTGGGGAGTGAAGTCGAGCTCCTTGAGGAAGTGCCTGTTCCGGAGGTTGAAGGCCATGCCGGGCTCCTGGGGTGACGGGACGGACGGGAAAGTGGCAAGTGTATACGATGCTCTGAATTTATATGCAGAGCGGGGGTGGACGGGAGGGGAACGGCCGAGCGGAACGGCCGAGGGGGAGCCCGGTCGGACTCCCCCTCGATTCTCACCCCGGCTCCTGCCCCGGGTCTCGCCCCGGCCCCCACCCGGCACGGCGCTCCTACAGGCGCGGGTCGACCGGTTCGGACTCCAGGGCCAGGACCGCGAACACCGCCTCGTGCACCCGCCACAGCGGCTCGCCCGCCGCCAGCCGGTCCAGCGCCTCCAGGCCCAGCGCGTACTCGCGCAGCGCCAGCGAGCGCTTGTGGCCGAGGGCGCGCTCGCGCAGCCGGTCCAGGTGCTCGGTGTAGTCCGGGCCGTAGATGATGCGCAGGTACTCGCGGCCGCGCACCTTGACGCCGGGCTGGACCAGGCCGCCCGAACGGCCCTCGGCGCGCTCCGTGCGCACCAGCGAGCCCAGTGGCTTCACCACCATGCCCTCGCCGCCGGCCCCGGTCAGCTCCTCCCACCACGCGACGCCCGCGGCCACGGACGCCTCGTCGGCGGTGTCCACCACGAGCCGGCCGGTGCGGTGGAGCAGGGGCGCGGCCGGACCGCCCGCGGACGTGGTCGCGGCGGCGTCGGCGTCCACCAGGCGGTCGATCCAGGCGAGGTGCTCGTCGTGCGGGCGCACCGCGAGGTTCGCCCCCTCGGCGGCCAGCACCTGGAACGGCGCGAACCGGACGCCGGACAGCCCCTCGGTCGGCCAGCAGTAGCGCCGGTACGCCTCGGTGAACGCCCCCGCGTCGGCGGCACGCTGCCGCTGCCTGGCCGTCAGCCCCTCGACGTCCAGACCGCGCCCGGCCGCCTGCTCCAGCGCCGACAGCACCACCGGCAACGCGGCGCCCGCCGCCGCGCCGACCGCCGCGTACTGGCGGCGCAGCAGCTCGACGGCCTTCAGGGACCACGGCATCAGCTCGGCGTCGAGCAGCAGCCAGCCGGTGCCCAGCTCCTCGAACAGCCCGGCCCGCTCGGCGGCGGCCCGCACCCGGCCCAGCACCGCGGCCGTCAGGGCGTCGTCGCTGAGGAACGCGCGGCCCGTCCTGGTCCAGATCGCACCGGGACCGGCCACGCCGAAGCGCTTCTCCAGCGCCGCCTCGTCCCGGGCCACCAGCACCACCGCGCGCGAGCCCATGTGCTTCTCCTCGCACACGACCTGCCGGACGCCGTCCGCCCGGAAGGCGGCGAACGCCTCGTCGGGGTGCTCCAGGAAGCCGTCCCGGCGGGAGGTGGTCGTCGGGGCCATCGCCGGCGGCAGGTAGGCGAGCAGCCGCGGATCCAGCGCGAAGCGGCTCATCACCTCCAGCGCCGCCGCCGCGTTCTCCTCCCGGACGGCGACCCGGCCGTGCAGCCCGGTCTCGACGATCCGCCGGCCCGCCACGTCGGCGAGGTCCAGCGGACGGCCCTCCCGCGCGCCCGGCGCGTCGGTGATCATCGGACGCACCGGCGCGTACCACTCGCGCTCGGCCGCCACGCTCACCAGCTCGCGCTCCGGGTAGCGCAGCGCCGTCAGGCTGCCGCCGAACACGGCGCCGGTGTCCAGGCAGATGGTGTTGTTGACGAAGCCCGCCGTCGGCACCGGCGTGTGGCCGTAGACCACCAGCGCCCGGCCCCGGTACTCCTCCGCCCACGGGTAACGCACCGGCAGGCCGTACTCGTCGGTCTCGCCGGTCGTCTCCCCGTACAGCGCGTGCGAGCGCACCCGGCCGGAGGCCCGGCCGTGGTACTTCTCCGGCAGACCGGCGTGGCACACCACCAGCGCGCCGCCGTCCAGCAGGTAGTGGCTGACCAGGCCGCGCATGAACGCGCGCACCTCGGCCCTGAACTCCTCGCTCTCGCCCGCCAGCTGGTCCAGCGACTCCTGGAGGCCGTGCGAGACGGTGACCTTCTTGCCGTCCATCGCGCGGCCCAGCTTGTTCTCGTGGTTGCCCGGCACGCACAGCGCGTGGCCGGCCGCCACCATGCCCATCACCAGGCGCAGCACGCCGGGGGTGTCCGGGCCGCGGTCGACCAGGTCTCCGACGAAGACGGCGGTGCGGCCGTCCGGGTGCGCGGCGTCCACCGGGCGCCCCTCGGCGTCCCGGGTGAGGACGTAGCCGAGGCGGGTCAGCAGGGTCTCCAGCTCGGATCGGCAGCCGTGGATGTCGCCGACGACGTCGAACGGGCCGGTGAGGTGGCGCAGGTCGTTGTAGCGCTTCTCCAGCTCGATCCCGGCCGCCGCCACCTCCGCCGCGCCGCGCAGGATGTGCACCTTGCGGAAGCCCTCGCGCTCCAACCCGCGCAGGGAGCGCCGCAGTTCGCGGTTCTGGCGGGGGATGACGTGGGGCGGCAGCTGGCGGTCCGGCCGGGTGCGGTTGCGCTCCGCGCAGACACCGGGCGGGACGTCCAGGACGATCGCGATCGGCAGCACGTCGTGGTCGCGCGCGATCTTCACCAGCTGGCGGCGCGCCTCGGGCTGGACGTTGGTCGCGTCCACGACCGTCAGACGGCCGGCGGCGAGGCGCTTGCCGACGATGTAGTGCAGGACGTCGAAGGCCTCGGCGGAGGCCGACTGGTCGTTCTCGTCGTCGGCGACCAGGCCGCGGCAGAAGTCGGAGGAGACGACCTGGGTGGGCAGGAAGTGGCGGCGGGCGAAGGTGGACTTGCCCGAGCCGCTCGTGCCGATCAGGACGACGAGGGAGACGTCCGTGACGGGGAGGCGGCGGGGGGCGGCCGGGACGGACGGTGCTTCGGGGGTCCGTGCCTCGTCGGAGGCCGGGGTTGCTTCGTCGGTCATCGGGGTTCGCCTCCTTCGGGCGTCGGGGTGGTGGTGGCGGTGGTGGTGTCTGTATCGGCGGTGGTGGCGGTGGTGCCGGCGGCGGTGTCGGTGGTGGTGCCGGCGGCGGTGCCGGTGTCGGTGCTGGCGGCGGTGCGGAAGAGGGCCAGCTGGGTCGGCGGGCCGACCTCCGGGTCCTGCGGACCGACCGGGCGCAGCTCGACGGTGTAGCCGTACGCCGAGGCCACCCGCTCGGCCCAGGCCCGGAACTCGGCCCGCGACCACTCGAAGCGGTGGTCCGCGTGCCGGACGGCGCCCGCCGGCAGGCTCTCCCAGCGCACGTTGTACTCCGCGTTCGGCGTGGTCACGACGACCGCGCCCGGACGGGCCGAGCCGAACACCGCGGACTCCAACGCGGGCAGCCGGGGCAGGTCCAGGTGCTCGATCACCTCGCACAGCACCGCCGCGTCGAAGCCCTTCAGCCGCGCGTCCGTATACGTCAGCGCGCCCTGCGCCAGCGTCACCCGGGCCGCCTGCCGCTCCGGCAGTCGCTCCAGGCGCAGCTTGCGGGCCGCCACCCGCAGCGCCCGCACGGACACGTCCACACCGAGGATCCCGGTGAACCGGGCGTCCTTCAGCAGCGCTCCGATCAGCTCGCCCTGGCCGCAGCCGAGGTCGGCGACCTTCGTCGCACCGGTCTCGCGCAGGGCCGCCAGGATCGCGGCGCGGCGCTGCTCGGCGAGGGACGGCTGCTTCCCGGGGGTGGCCGGGGCTTCGGGGCTCTCGGGGTTGCCGGGGTTGCCGGGGTTGCCGGGGTTGCCGGGGTTGCCGGGGTTGCCGGGGTTGCCGGATGCGGGCGCGGTGCCGGTGGGCGCGCCCGGGATCTCCTGGGCGGTCTCGTCGGGCTCGTCGGCGACCGCGTTGTCGATCTCCTCGACCTCGCGGTCGTCCGCCTCCGCGAGACGGGCCAGCTCCAGGCGCTCCATCGCCGCCCTGGTCAGCGACCAGCGCCGCGACAGGTAGCGCCGGGTGATCAGGGCCCGCTCGGGGTGATCGGCCAGCCAGCCCTCCCCCGCGGCCAGCAGCTTGTCCACCTCGTCCGGGGCCACCCAGTAGTGCTTGGCACCGTCCAGCACCGGCAGCAGCACGTACAGCTGATGGAGCGCGTCGGACAGGCGCACGGACTCCGCGGCCAGTTCGATCCGCACGTACCGCGACTCGCCCCACTCCGGGAACGCCTCGTCCAGCGGGACCGCCTCCGCCTCGACCCGCCAGCCCATCGGCTCGAACAGCCGGGCCACCATCTCCGGGCCGCCGCCCTCGCCCACGCCGTTCGCGGGCACCGCGGGCAGCGCGATGCGCAGCGGACGCGCCAGCTCGGGCAGCTCGGGACGGGCCTGGCACACGCCCTTCATCGCCGACCGGAACACCGTCCGCAGCGCCACCGCGAGCAGCGAGGACGCGGCGTACGGCCGGTCGTTGACGTACTGGGCGAGCGCGAAGTCGGGCGAGCCGCCGCGGCCCTTGCCACGGCCCTTGCGGACCAGCGCGATCGGATCGACGTCCAGCAGCAGCACCGCCGTGCAGAGCTCGTCCCCCGCCTCCGGGTAGAAGACGTGGGCCTCGCCGTGCGACGTCGTGAACCGCTGGACCTTGCCGGGATGCTTGTGCAGCAGGAACCCGAGATCCGTTGCCGGGCTCTCGGCGCTGCCGGTGGTGGAAATCGACATGAACACCTGCCCGAGTATTGCCGAGCGGTGATCCCCTCGGCACCGGGTTTTCCCAGCCCACGGCCGGTCGGCGACGCCCCGCTCCTGGCGTGTCCGGACGGTGGGCGTTTTCGGCGCACGGCCCCCGCATTGGTTAACGTGCACGGTGTGACTGCTGAATCCACCACGCTCCCGAACGGCGCCGTCGCCGCCGGTCTGGCCACCATCGCCGCCGACGGAACCGTCCTCGACACCTGGTTCCCCGCCCCCGTCCTGACCACCGAGCCCGGCCCCGCCGGGACCGTCCGGCTCACCGCCGAGCAGGCCGAGGCCGAGCTCGGCACCGGCGCCGCCGAGGCGCTGCGCGCCGACACCCGGCGCGGCGTCGAGGTGGTCGCCGTGCGCACCACCATCGCCTCTCTGGACGAGAAGCCGCTCGACACGCACGACGTGTACCTGCGCCTGCACCTGCTCAGCCACCGCCTCGTCCAGCCGCACGGCCAGAACCTGGACGGCATCTTCGGCCTGCTCGCCAACGTCGCCTGGACCAGCATCGGCCCCGTCCCGGTCGACCGGGTCGAGTCGGCCCGCCTCGCCGTCCGCGCGCAGGGCGGCCAGCTCGCCGTGTACGGGATCGACAAGTTCCCGCGGATGACCGACTACGTCGCCCCGTCCGGCGTGCGCATCGCCCACGCCGACCGCGTGCGCCTCGGCGCGCACCTCGCCGCGGGCACCACCGTGATGCACGAGGGCTTCGTCAACTTCAACGCCGGCACCCTCGGCACCTCCATGGTCGAGGGCCGGATCAGCGCGGGCGTCGTCGTCGGCGACCACAGCGACATCGGCGGCGGCGCCTCGATCATGGGCACCCTGTCCGGCGGCGGCAAGCAGGTCGTCTCGGTCGGCGAGCGCTGCCTGCTCGGCGCCAACGCCGGCATCGGCATCTCGCTCGGCAGCGACTGCGTCGTCGAGGCCGGCCTCTACGTCACCGCGGGGACCCGGGTCACCACGCCCGACGGCAAGATCGCCAAGGCCGTCGAGCTGTCCGGCCAGGACAACCTCCTGTTCCGCCGCAACTCCCAGAGCGGCGCCGTCGAGGTCATCGCCCGTTCCGGCTCCTGGGGCGGCCTCAACGCCGACCTCCACGCCCACAACTGAGCCACCCGGCTCCCCTCAGTGCCCCGGCGCCGACTCCCGGCGCCGGGGCACTGTGCTGGGCTGGGCTGAGCTGTTTTGAGGCTTCGGGGATCGCGTTCTTCCTGGGCCCCTCCCCCCACCCCCACCCCTCCCGCCCTCCCACCGCCTGCCCACGCCCATGCCTCAGAGGGCCTGCTCTTCGCCTTGGCCCTCTGGCCCTTGGCTCCTAGGTCCCTGGCCCGTGGGCTGCTGGCGGGGGGGCGCGCGGGGGCCCCCGCCGGGCCGCGCCCCCGCCCCCCCCCCAGCCCCCCCCCACACCCCCGGCCGCGCCCCCCCACCCCCACA
>NZ_JBHWGD010000002.1:235404-243643 GCF_042733235.1 Kitasatospora sp. NPDC059722 | reverse complement strand
GGGCCTCCCCCCCCCCCCCCCCCCCGGGCGCGCGGGGCGCCCCCGGGGGGGCGCACGCCCCCGGGGGCATCTTGCAAACCCAGCCCCCGGGGGCCCTTCGCCGTTCAGCGGGCCGAGGGGATCAGCCGCTGAACTCGTCCTGGCTCTTGTGGGCCTGCTCCAGCAGTTCCTGGACGCCGGCCAGCTCCTTCTCCAGCTTGGTGACCTTGGAGGCGTTGCCGGCGGCGCGGGCCTTGTCCAGGTCGGCCTGGATCTTGTCGGCCTTGGCCTGGAAGAGGCCGACCATGCCGGCCGCGCGGGCCTTGGCCTCCGGGTTGGAGCGCTTCCACTCGCTGTCCTCGGCCTCGCGGATCGCCCGCTCGACCGCGTTCAGCCGGCCGTCCAGCTTCGGACGGGCGTCGCGCGGCACGTGCCCGATCGCCTCCCAGCGCTCGTTGACCTCGCGCAGCGCGGCCTTGGCGGCCTTGAGGTCGGTGATCGGCAGGATCGCCTCGGCCTCGACCGCCAGCGCCTCCTTGAGCTTCTGGTTCTCCACCTGCTCGGCGTCCCGCTCGCTGAACACCGCGGAACGGGCCTGGAAGAAGACGTCCTGCGCGCCGCGGAACCGCGCCCACAGCTCGTCCTCGACGTCCCGCTGGGCGCGCCCGGCGGCCTTCCAGCGCGCCATCAGGTCGCGGTAGCGGGCCGCGGTGTCGCCCCACTCGGTGGACGAGGACAGCGCCTCGGCCTCGGTGACCAGCGACTCCTTGGTCTGCCGGGCCTGCTCGCGCTCGTTGTCCAGCGCCGCGAAGTGCGACTTGCGGTGCTTGGAGAAGACCGAGCGGGCGTGCGAGAAGCGGTGCCACAGCTCGTCGTCGCTCTTGCGGTCCAGGCGGGGCAGGCCCTTCCAGGTGTCCACCAGGGCGCGCAGCCGGTCGCCGGCCTCCCGCCACTGGGTGGACTCGGCGAGCTGCTCGGCCTCCGCGACCAGCGCCTCCTTGGCGGTGCGGGTCTCGTCCTGGGCCTTGGCCCGGGCGGCCTTGCGCTCCTCGCGCCGGGTCTCGATCTCACCGGCCAGCGTGTCCAGCCGCTTGGCCAGGGCCTCCAGGTCGCCCACCGCGTGCCCCTCGGTCACCTGCGCGCGCAGGTGCTCCAGCGCGGTCTGGGCGTCCTTGGCGGCCAGGTCGGTGGTGCGCACCCGCTTCTCCAGCAGGCCGATCTCCACCTCGATGCCCTGGTACTTGCGCTCGAAGTAGGCCAGGGCCTCCTCGGGCGAGCCGGCCTGCCAGGAACCCACGACGCGTTCGCCGTCGGCCGTCCTGACGTAGACCGTGCCCTGCTCGTCGACACGGCCCCACGGGTCGCTGCTCATAGCGCGTCCTCCACATGACGTCGCGCCCGCGCCGGGGCGGCGCGCGTCCGTCGTCCACAGTTGATGTGCGGCGGACCGAAGAAGTCCGCCGTCCCCGTCCGCCGTGTCCTGCTCGCCGAGGGTGACGGCTAAGGCGGGTCCGGGCACCCTACACAACGCCAACATAGGCGACCAGGCCCGGTGCTGTCCGCATCCGGGCCGGGCGATTTCGGGCCGGGGCCGCGCCGGAGCGCGCTCGGGAGCGCGCCGGGGCGGGCCCCGGGGTTCGTCAACCCTTGGCCGTGGTCACCGAGTTGAGGGTGACGTCGGCCATCGGGTGGCCGTCCGGGCGGCCCTCCAGGGTGCCCGCGGCGGCGATCTTCTGCAGCACGTCCAGGCCCCCGGTGATCTTGCCGAAGGGGGTGTACTTCGGGTCGAGCTGGGTGTCCTTGTAGACCAGGAAGAACTGGCTCCCGTTGGTCCCCGGGCCGGAGTTGGCCATCGCCACGGTGCCGGCCGGGTAGGTCGCGCCGGCCAGGTTCTCGTCGGCGAACTTGTAGCCGGGGCCGCCCATGCCACCCGGCACGGTCGCGCTGGCGGTCGGGTCGCCGCACTGGAGCACGAAGATGCCGCCCGTGGTGAGGCGGTGGCACTTGGTGTGGTCGAAGTACTGCTCGCCGGACAGGAAGGCGAAGGAGTTCGCCGCGTGCGGGGCCTTGGCCGCGTCCAGCGCGATCGTCACCTTGCCGCAGTTGGTGTCCAGCGTCGCCGTGTAGGTGCCCGAGGCGTCGAGCGTCATGGCCGGCTCGGCCTGCCACTGCTTGCCGTTCGGCTTGCCCGGCGCCGGGTCCGTGCAGCCCTCGACCGGCTTGCGGGTCGGCGCGGGCGGCGCGCTGGCGTCGGTCGCCGCGGGCTGCGTCGGCGCGGCCTGGGCGGTGCTCGACTTGTCCTTGTCGTCCGAGCCGAAGGCGCCCGTGGCGAAGAGGGTGCCGCCGCCGGCCAGGACCACCACGGCGAGCGAGGCGCCGAGGATCGTGTTGCGGCGCTTGCGGGCACTCGCCGCCGCGACGCGGCGCTCCATCTGGCGCTCGTACTTCTCGCGGGCGAGCTGCCGCCGCCGCTGTTCGCTGCTGACCACCGGCCGTGTCTCCTGAACGATGTGCGCTGGGCCTCCCGCCCGATCGCGGGCGAGGAGGGATGGTGAAGGATTCCGGAGCGGATCATCGCATCCATCGGCGGCCAAGTGTAGGGACCCGGCCCGTAAGAAGGCGGTGAACCTGTCAGGCGAACCGCGCCCGGCACCCCAATCTGGTTCGCAACCGGACCCGCACCGCCGGTAGGCTGCCCCTAAATCACTCTTGGCAGCATCCGTACTGGCAGCCGTCACAGCCTGTCGCCGCACACCGAAGGACGCGCGTGTTCATCGCCGGATTCCCCGCTGGAGCCTGGGGCACCAACTGCTACCTGGTCGCGCCGGGGCCCGGTGAGGAGTGCGTCATCGTCGATCCCGGCCACCAGGCCGCCGCCGGCGTCGAGGAACTGGTCCGCGAGCACCGGCTGAAGCCCGTCGCCGTGCTGCTCACCCACGGCCACATCGACCACGTCGCCTCGGTGGTCCCGGTCTGCGGCGCCCGCGGCGTCCCGGCCTGGATCCACCCCGAGGACCGGTACATGATGGCCGACCCGGAGAAGGCGCTCGGCCGCTCCCTGGGCACCCAGCTGATGGGCGAGCTCACCGTCGGCGAGCCCGACGACGTCCGCGAGCTCACCGACGGCAGCGTGCTGGAGCTGGCCGGCCTGCGGCTCACCGTGGACCACGCCCCGGGCCATACCGGGGGGTCGGTGACCTTCCGGACGCCCGGAGCCGAGGACCTCCCCCCGGTGCTCTTCTCGGGCGACCTGCTGTTCGCCGGCTCCATCGGGCGCACCGACCTCCCGGGCGGGGACAGCGAGGCGATCATGCGGTCGCTGGCCCGGGTGTGCCTGCCCCTCGACGATTCCACCGTGGTCCTCTCCGGCCACGGCGGTCAGACCACCATCGGCCGCGAGCGCGCCACCAACCCCTACCTCCGACAGGCAGCGGGGGCGGCCGGCGCCCCGGCTTTCCCGCGACGAGGAATGTGACGGAAGAGAAGTTGAGCACCTTCACCGCCCCCAAGGGCACCTACGACCTGCTGCCCCCCAGCTCCGCGACCTTCCTGGCGATCCGCGAGCGCATCGCCGCGCCCGCCCGCCGGGCCGGTTACGGCTACATCGAGACCCCGGTCTTCGAGGACGTGAAGCTGTTCTCCCGCGGCGTCGGCGAGTCCACCGACATCGTGACCAAGGAGATGTTCTCCCTCACCAAGCGCGGCAAGGAGGACCTCGCGCTGCGCCCCGAGGGCACCGCCTCGGTGCTGCGCGCCGCGCTCCAGGCCAACCTGCACAAGCTGGGCAACCTGCCGGTCAAGCTCTGGTACTCCGGCTCGTACTACCGCTACGAGCGCCCGCAGGCCGGCCGCTACCGCCAGTTCTCCCAGGTCGGCGCCGAGGCGATCGGCGCCGAGGACCCGGCGCTGGACGCCGAGCTGATCATCCTCGCCGACGACGCGTTCCGCTCGCTGGGCCTGTCGAACTACACGCTGCTGCTCAACAGCCTCGGCGACAAGCAGTGCCGCCCGGTCTACCGCGCCGCCCTGATCGACTTCCTCTCCGGCCTCGACCTGGACGAGGAGACCCGCCGCCGCGCCGAGATCAACCCGCTGCGCGTCCTCGACGACAAGCGCGAGTCCGTCCAGGAGCAGCTCGTCGGCGCGCCGATGCTGCGCGACTTCCTGTGCGAGGACTGCAAGGCGTACGACGAGAAGGTCCGCGAGCTGCTCACCGCCAACGGCGTCGCGTTCACCGACGACCCCAAGCTCGTGCGCGGCCTGGACTACTACACCCGCACCACCTTCGAGTTCGTGCACAACGGCCTCGGCGCCCAGTCCGCGATCGGCGGCGGCGGCCGCTACGACGGCCTGTCCGAGATGATCGGCGGCCCGGCGCTGCCGTCCGTCGGCTGGGCCCTCGGCGTGGACCGCACCTACCTCGCGCTGGAGGCCGAGGGCGTCGTCCTCGACCTGCCGGCCGCCACCTCCGTCTACGCCGTCGCGCTCGGCGAGGAGGCCAAGAACCTGCTGTTCGCCAAGGTGGTCGAGCTGCGCCGGGCCGGCGTCGCCACCGACCTCGCCTTCGGCGTCAAGAGCATCAAGAACGCCATGAAGTCCGCCGACCGGTCCGGCGCCCGCTTCGCCCTGATCGCCGGGGACCGGGACCTCGCCGAGGGCGTCGTCCAGCTCAAGGACATGAGCACCGGCGAGCAGTCCCCCGTCGCCCTCGACGCACTCGTCACCACCCTGAAGGAGAAGCAGCTGTGATCCGCACGCACGACGCGGGCACGCTCCGCCCGGAGCACGCAGGCACCACCGTCACCCTGGCCGGCTGGGTCGCCCGCCGCCGCGACCACGGCGGCGTGGCCTTCATCGACCTGCGCGACGCCTCCGGCACCGTGCAGATCGTGGTCCGCGACCTGGACTCGGTGCACGGCCTTCGCGCCGAGTACTGCGTCAAGGTCGTCGGCGACGTCCGGGTGCGCCCCGAGGGCAACGAGAACCCCGACATCCCGACCGGCGCCGTCGAGGTCGTCGTCAGCGACATCGAGGTCCTCTCCGAGGCCGCGCCGCTGCCGTTCCCGGTCGCCGAGTACGAGCCGGGCACGGTCAACGAGGAGGTCCGGCTGCGCTACCGCTACCTGGACCTGCGCCGCGAGGGCCCGGCCAAGGGCCTGCGGCTGCGCTCGAAGGTCAACAACATCATCCGCCGGGTGATGGAGGAGAACGACTTCCTCGACATCGAGACGCCGTACCTGACCCGCTCCACCCCCGAGGGCGCCCGCGACTTCCTCGTCCCGGTCCGCCTGCAGCCCGGTCACTGGTACGCCCTGCCGCAGTCGCCCCAGCTGTTCAAGCAGCTGCTGATGGTGGCCGGCATGGAGCGCTACTACCAGATCGCCCGCTGCTTCCGCGACGAGGACTTCCGCGCCGACCGGCAGCCGGAGTTCACCCAGCTGGACATCGAGGCCTCGTTCGTCGACCAGGAGGACATCCTGGCCCTCGGCGAGAAGATCGTCGGCTCGATCTGGCGCGAGGTGCACGGCTACGAGGTCCCGAACCCGCTGCCGCGGATGACCTACGCGGACGCCATGTCCCGCTACGGCTCCGACAAGCCGGACGTCCGCTTCGGCCAGGAACTCACCGACCTCACCGCGTACTTCAAGGGCACCGAGTTCCGCGTCTTCCAGGCCCCGTACGTCGGCGCCGTGGTCATGCCGGGCGGCGCCTCGCAGCCCCGCAAGGCCCTCGACGCCTGGCAGGACTGGGCCAAGGCGCGCGGCGCCCGCGGCCTGGCCTACGTCGTCATCGACGCCGAGACCGGCGAGCTGCGCGGCCCGGTCGCCAAGAACCTCTCCGAGGAGCACCTGGCCGGCCTGGCCGCCGCCGCCGGCGCCAAGAACGGCGACGCGATCTTCTTCGCGGCCGGCAAGGAGCGCGCCTCGCAGGAGCTGCTCGGCGCCGCCCGTCTGGAGATCGGCCGCCGCTGCGAGCTGATCGACGAGTCGCAGTGGGCCTTCCTCTGGGTCGTCGACTTCCCGATGTTCGAGCCGATCGAGGACGACAAGGGCGAGTTCCAGGGCTGGCACGCGGTGCACCACCCGTTCACCGCCCCGACCGCGGAGTCGCTGGCCACCTTCGACACCGACCCGGGCTCGGCGCTGTCCAACGCCTACGACCTCGTGCTCAACGGCTCGGAGCTGGGCGGCGGTTCGATCCGCATCCACCAGCGGGACGTCCAGAAGCGCGCGTTCGACGCGATCGGCCTGTCCGAGGAGGAGGCGGCCTCGCAGTTCGGCTTCCTGCTGGACGCCTTCAACTACGGCCCGCCGCCGCACGGTGGCGTCGCCTTCGGCCTGGACCGGATCGTCACCCTCCTCGGCGGGTACGACACCATCCGGGACGTCATCGCCTTCCCGAAGACGTCCACCGGCGGCGACCCGCTGACCGGCGCCCCGACCCCGATCACCCCGGCGCAGCGCCGCGAGGCCGGCGTGGACGCCCAGCCCAAGGTCCGCGAGGACGCCAAGTCCGAGGCGCAGCCCAAGGGCTGACGCACCATCGGCTAACCTGCAACGGCCCCGGACGGTCCACCCACCGTCCGGGGCCGGTCCACAAGGACGTGTGACACAGGGAGGGTTGACCACCCATGAAGGTCAGAACCAGAGTCGAATGTCCGGACGACGCGCCGGCCACCCGGCGGGTCCACATGGCGGCGTTCCCGGGCCCGGACGAGGCGGACCTCGTGGACGCGCTGCGGCGCGACCCGGCCTGGCTGCCCGGGCTCTCGGTGGTGGCGGTCGACGACGGCGGGCTGGTGATCGGGCACGCCCTGCTGACCCGGCTGCGGGTCGGCGCGGACGGCGAGGGCCTCGCGCTCGCGCCGGTCGCGGTCGCGCCGGAGTGGCAGCGCAAGGGCGTCGGCGAACTCGTCGTGCGCGCGGCGCTGTCGGCGGCCGAGGAGGCGGGGGAGAAGCTCGTGGTCGTCCTCGGCGACCCGGCCTACTACCGCCGGTTCGGTTTCGCGCCGGCCCGGCTGCACGAGGTGACCGGCCCGTTCGAGGTGCCGGAGGCGTACTTCCAGACGCTCGCGCTGCCCGGGTACGACGGCGCGCCGCGCGGGCTGTGCCGCTACCCCGAGCCGTTCGAGGCCGCGGCTTAGGGCGTGCCCTGATCCCGGCCCGCGGAGCCGAACGTGGCCCGGCAGCTGTGCACGAACGCGGCCATCGCCGGGGTGAGTTGGCGGTCCCTGGGCCAGTAGAGCCCGACCTGGCTCGGACTCAGGTCCGCCACCGGCCGGTACGCGACGTCCTCGCGCGGCGCCAGCCGGCTCATGGTCTCCGGTGCGATCCCGATGCCCTGGCCGCACACCACCGCGGCCAGCCACTCGTCGGTGTTGTGCGCCACCGCGCCGATCCGCACCGGACGCCCGCGCCGCTCCTCGCCGGCGAGCCAGTACTCGCGCCAGTGCCCGGCCTCGTGCGGGATCGCGACGAACGGCTCGTCCAGGAGGTCCGCCAGCCGTACCTCCGCCAGCGATGCCAGCCGGTGCCCGGCGGGCATCGCCACCACCCGCGGCTCCTCGCCCAGCACGGCGACGTTGTACTGCGAGGCCAGGTAGGGCGGCGCGTGCCAGAGGGTGAGGTCGATCTCCCCGGTGGCCAGGCCCGAGGTCGGGTCGAACCAGTTGTTCTGCCGTAGCTCCACCTGCCAGCCGGGCATCCGCCGGGAGAAGTCGGCGACCGTGCTGCGGGTCATCAGGTTGATGATGCCGCCCTCGAACCCCACCCGCAGCGTCGCCACCTGCTCGGCGGCCGCCGCCCTGGTGGCGCGCAGCGCCTCGTCCCAGCCGGCCAGCATCGCGCCGGCGTGCTGGGCGAGCGCGCGGCCGGCCGGGGTGGGGGTCATGCCCCGGCGCGAGCGCTCGAAGAGTTCGACCCCGAGCAGCGTCTCCAGCTGGCGGATCTGCTTGGTCAGCGTCGGCTGGGAGACGAACAGCCGGGCCGCGGCGGCCGTGAGCTGTCCCTCCTCGCAGACCGCGGCGAAGCTGCGCAGCAGGCGGGTGTCGATATCCATGCCCCAAGGTTATGGAACCGGAAATTGGACCGGTCCGGCAGGTCTGGGCGAAGGTTGATCGTTCGGTCTCGCGACCGGTGATCGGGGGAGTGGGGGGGCGCCGCGGGGGGGGGGCGGGGGGGGCCCCCCCCCCCCCCCCCCCCCCCCCCGAGAGGCCCCTGGGCGCCCCGCCGGTGGGTCTAAATTAGGTTGTGGGTGGGTT
>NZ_JBHWGD010000002.1:224180-235394 GCF_042733235.1 Kitasatospora sp. NPDC059722 | reverse complement strand
TTTTTGGTACCCGTAATTGGCCCGGGCCGGGCTGGTGGGGGCTATGTTTTTTGGTTGGGTCGCGCGCCGGGGGGGGGGGGGGGGGGGGCGGGGGGGGGGGGGGGGCCCGCCCCCCCCGCCCACGTCCGCCCACGACCTGCGGATCCGGCCTTCGGCGCCTACCGTGAGGGATCATCAGCGGTTGGACGGAGGATCCCGGGTGGCCAAGGTGCAGCGACTGGCGAAGCGGCCGTACGAGCGGGAACTGCTGCGGCTCCAGCAGGAGCTGGTGAAGCTCCAGGAGTGGGTGCGGGTCGAGGGCGCCCGGCTGGTCGTCGTCTTCGAGGGCCGCGACGCGGCGGGCAAGGGCGGCGCGATCAAGCGGGTGACGGAGTATCTGAACCCCCGCATCGCCCGGGTCGCGGCGCTGCCGACCCCGACCGAGCGGCAGAAGAGCCAGTGGTACTTCCAGCGGTACGTCGAGCAGCTGCCCGCGGCCGGGGAGATCGTGCTGTTCGACCGCAGCTGGTACAACCGGGCCGGGGTCGAGCGGGTGATGGGCTTCTGCACGGACGAGGAGTACTGGCAGTTCCTGCACCAGTGCCCGACCTTCGAGCGGATGCTGATCGAGGCCGGCATCCTGCTGCGCAAGTACTGGTTCTCGGTGAGCGACACCGAGCAGGAGCGGCGCTTCCGGGACCGCCTGGAGGACCCGATGAAGCGCTGGAAGCTCTCCCCGATGGACGTCGAGTCGATCACCCACTGGGAGGACTACTCGCGGGCCAAGGACGAGATGTTCGTCTACACCGACACCCCGGACTCGCCGTGGCACGTGGTGGAGAGCGACGACAAGCGCCGGGCCCGGGTCAACATGATCGCCCACCTGCTGTCCACCGTGTCGTACCACGAGGTGGCCGCGCCGAGGATCGCCCTGCCGCCGCGCCCGGCCCCGCGCGGCTACCAGCGGCCCCCGCGCGACCTCCAGAAGTACGTTCCGGACCACGCTGCCAGACTGGAGTAGACGGGGCTTATCCGGGCGCCGCACTCCTGCGATCGGGCCCCCGTGGCGCCCTGCGACGTCGGGAGGCGTGCTCATGTTCGTCCGTACCGTTTATGCCACCGGGCACCCCGATCGGATCGACCGGACCCTCGACGGGCTCCGCACCGAGGCCGTCGGGCTGCTCGCCCCGCAGCCGGGCTACCTCGGCTACGGGCTGTACGCCGACCGGGCGCTGGGCAAGATCACCATGAGCTCGTGGTGGGACACCGCGCAGGCCGAGCGGGACAGCGACCGGGAGCTCGGCGAGCGCCGGGCCGAGCTGCTCGCGCCGCTGGCCGGCACCGTGGCCACCGACGTGTGGGAGGCCGTCGCGGCGGCCCCGCCCGGTGACGCCGGGCCGGGTGCCGGGTTCCGGCTGGTGCGGGCCGAGGTCGACCCGGCCAAGGTGGACCGGCTGGCGGAGGTCTTCCGGGAGCGGGCGCTGCCCCTGCTGGAGAAGACCGACGGCTTCGTCACCGGCGCGATGCTCGTCGACCGGGCGCGCGGCCGGGCCGTGGTGGGCACGATCTTCGCCGACCGGGCGAGCCTGGAGGCCTCCCGCGGGCCGCAGGCCGACGCCCGGGCGCAGGCCTCGGCCGCCGTCGGCGCCACCATCGTGTCGGTGGAGGAGTTCGACGTCGTCCTGCTGGACCGCCGGAAGCGGTAGGCCTGTCCGCACCCTCGCATAGGCTTCCGGTGTGGACGAACCGGACCTCTTCACCGCCGCCGCCGAGGAACGCCAGGCCAAGGAGCCCGGCCGGGCCCCGCTGGCCGTGCGGATGCGCCCGCGCACCCTGGACGAGGTCGCCGGGCAGCGCCGGCTGCTCAAGGCCGGCTCGCCGCTGCGCCGGCTGGTGTCCGGCTCGCGCGGGCCGGCCGCGACCAGCTCGGTGATCCTCTGGGGCCCGCCCGGCACCGGCAAGACCACGCTCGCGCACGTCATCAGCCAGGCCGTCGAGGGGCGCTTCGTCGAGCTGTCCGCGATCACCGCCGGCGTCAAGGAGGTGCGCGCGGTCATCGACGGCGCCCGGCGGGCCGTCGGCATGTCCGGCCGCGAGACGGTGCTCTTCCTGGACGAGATCCACCGCTTCTCCAAGGCCCAGCAGGACTCGCTGCTGCCGGCCGTCGAGAACCGCTGGGTCACCCTGATCGCGGCGACCACCGAGAACCCGTACTTCTCGGTGATCTCGCCACTGCTGTCGCGCTCGCTGCTGCTCACCCTGGAGTCGCTCACCGACGACGACGTCCGCGCGCTGCTGCGCCGAGCGATGGCCGACGCGCGCGGCCTGGAGGGTGCGCTGGAGCTGACCGAGGAGGCCGAGGACCACCTCGTGCGGCTGGCCGGCGGGGACGCCCGACGGGCGCTCACGACGCTGGAGGCGGCGGCCGGGGCGGCGCTGGAGAAGGGCGAGCCGAGCATCACGCTGGCCACCACCGAGACGGCCGTCAACCAGGCGGCGGTGCGCTACGACAAGGACGGCGACCAGCACTACGACGTGGCGAGCGCGCTGATCAAGTCGATCCGCGGCAGCGACGTGGACGCCACGCTGCACTACCTGGCCCGGATGATCGAGGCGGGGGAGGACCCGCGCTTCATCGCCCGGCGGCTGATGATCTCGGCCAGCGAGGACGTCGGCCTGGCGGACCCGACGGCGCTGGCGACGGCCGTCGCGGCGGCCCAGGCGGTGGCGCTGATCGGCTTCCCGGAGGCGCGGATCATCCTGTCCCAGGCGGCGATCGCGCTGGCCCTGGCGCCCAAGTCGAACGCGGCCTACCTGGCGATCGACGCGGCGCTGGCGGACGTCCGGCAGGGCCTTGCGGGCGCGGTGCCGCCGCACCTGCGGGACGCGCACTACGGCGGCGCGGGCAAGCTTGGCCACGGCCAGGGCTACCAGTACCCGCACGACCTGCCGGAGGGCATCGCGGCCCAGCAGTACGCGCCGGACGCGGTCCACGGCAAGGACTACTACCAGCCGACCCGGCGCGGCGGCGAGGCCCGCTACGCGGACGTCGTGGAGTGGACGAGGGGCCGGCTCAGGGGCGAGTGAACGGTATGCACGCGCCCCGGTATACTCGATCGGAGTGCCACGTCCCGGGACGGCGGCGGGGGAGACCCCACCGACCGGCCGCACCAGCGGGACGCCGGCCGTAGGCCCCTTCCGAGGGGTCCGCACCAGGAGCGTCGCGCACCGTCTCGGTGTCGCGGGCGGCCCAGTCCACTGGATCGTCCGTGCGACAAGCACATCCGTGCCCGGCTCCGGAGAGCGGCTGATCCCACCGCGCAGGCGGCGGGGTTTTCTCCGGGTCGCGACTTGCGACCTCCGTCAACACCTGGTGAAGCCGTATTCGAAAGCAAGGAAGGTTTGGTTCATGGCGAACCAGAAGCGCCCCAAGGTCAAGATCGCGCGTGCGCTCGGCGTGCCGCTGACCCCGAAGTCCGTCAAGTACTTCGAGGCCCGCCCGTACCCGCCCGGCCAGCACGGCCGTGGTCGCAAGCAGAACTCGGACTACAAGGTCCGTCTGCTCGAGAAGCAGCGTCTGCGCGCCCAGTACGACCTGAGCGAGAAGCAGATGGCGCGCGCGTTCGACCGCGCGAAGAAGGCCGAGGGCAAGACCGGTGAGGCGCTCGTCGCCGACCTGGAGACCCGTCTGGACTCCCTGGTCCTGCGTTCGGGCATCGCCCGCACCATCTACCAGGCCCGCCAGATGGTCGTCCACGGCCACATCGAGGTCAACGGCGGCAAGGTCAACAAGCCGTCGTTCCAGATGAAGCCGGGCTTCGTGGTGACCGTCCGCGAGCGCTCCAAGGAGAAGGTCCCCTTCCAGGTCGCCCGTGAGGGTGGCTACGCGGGTGAGGGCCAGACCCCGAAGTACCTCGAGGTCAACCTGAAGGCCCTGGCCTTCCGCCTGGACCGTGCGCCGCAGCGCAAGGAGGTCCCGGTGATCTGTGACGAGCAGCTGGTCGTCGAGTACTACTCGCGCTGACCCGCGGCTGGTCCTGCACTTCGCGGAACCACAGCGAGCCCCCACCGCCCCTCGGGGTGGTGGGGGCTCGCCCCTTTTCGGAGCCCGTCCGGAACCGCTGCCCGGCTCAGGCGCTCTCGCCGGCCATCGCGGCGGCCAGCCGCAGGTGCGGGCGGGCCTCCGCGGCGCGGCCCTGGCGCTCCAGGGTGCGGCCGAGCATCAGCCGGGCGTAGTCCTCGGCCGGGTCGGCCTCCAGGATCCGGATCAACTCGGCCTCGGCGTTGCGGAGTTGGGCGGAGTGGTAGTAGCTGCGGGCGAGCAGCAGGCGGACCGAGAGGTTGGCCGGCTCCTCGGCGAGCACGGCCGCCAGGATCCGGGCGGCCTCGCTGTACGCCTTGGACTCGAAGTAGAGCGTCGCCCGGCGGTACTCGTCGGCGGCGGTGTGGACGGCCACGGTGGCTCCTTCCGGCTTGGTACTTGCCTCCTCAAGCAATCCGCAAGCTTCAGCTATTCCGCACCGGCGCGGGCGCCGGGGCCGGCGGGACGGAGTACGGGCCCGGCCCCGGCCCGGGCCCGCCCGGGGAGCCGCCGGTGCCGAGGGCCCGGGACACCGCCGCGTCGAGGCCGAGCCGGGCGCCCGCCGCGTAGCAGTCCTCGTACTCCTGCTCGGTGAGCCCGGCGCGGGCCCGTTCGGCGCACTGCCGGTGCGGGCCGAAGAAGAACCGCGAGCCGAGGAAGGGCGTGCCGACCGTGCGCCAGATCCGGTGCGCCGCGCCCTGGAGCAGCCGGGCCTCGTGCAGGTCGCCCGGGACGTCCGGTCCGGCGGGCTCGGTCTCCAGCAGGGCCAGCAGGTCGATGCCGAGGACGATGCCCAGCAGGTCGTGGAACAGGTGGTTGAGCCGCACGCTCTCCCGGGCGAGGACCCGGGCCGGGCGGACGTCGCCGTCCATCCAGTGCGAGAAGGCCATCGCGTACAGCACGTACGCGTACGCCCACTGCTCGCCGTGCTCCTCGCACACCTCGCGGGCCTGGCCGAACCACAGCTCGCCGCTCTCCCGGTCGCCCTGGAAGACGTAGGCGAGGCCCAGTTCGAGCATGGCCATCAGGACGTTGCTGTTGAGCTCGCCGATCGTCCGGTAGTGCCACAGCGCCTCCTCGAACAGTTCGGCGGCGCGGCCGGGTTCGTCGCCGATCAGGGCCGCGCAGCCCTGCCGGTGGACGGCGTAGGCGAGCGCGCGGTCGTCGCCGGTGGCCAGGGCCTGGCGGCGGCACTCCTCCAGGGCCGGACGGGCGGCGGGCAGGTCGCCCTGGAGCGTCGCCATGTAGCCGGTCACCCAGAGCGCCTTGGCGCGTGCCTCGGTCGGCTCGCCGGCCAGGGCGAGGGCGCGGTCCAGCCAGTGCCGGCCCTCGCCGAGGTGGCCGCTGCCGACCCAGTAGAACCAGAGCGTGCCGGCCATCAGCAGGGCGAGCTGCTCCTCGCCGGGCTCGGAGAGGCAGAACTCCAGCGCGGCCCGGAGGTTGGTGTGGGCGAGCCCGGTGCGTTCGGCGGTCTCCGCCTGCCGGGGGCCGAACCACTCGACCTCGCCCCAGGTGGCGACCCCCAGGTACCAGTCCCGGTGGCGGCGCAGCAGCCGCTGCTCGTCGCCGGCGGCGCGCAGCCAGGTGCCGCCGTACTCGCGCAGGGTGTCGAGCAGCCGGAAGCGGACGCCGTAGGCGGTGTCCTCGCGCAGGACGACGGACTTGGCGACGAGTTCGGAGAGCAGGTCGAGGACGTCCTCGGCGTCGACGCCCTCGGCGGCGCACACGTACTCGGCGGCCTCCAGGTCGAAGCCGCCGGCGAAGACCGAGAGGCGGGCCCAGAGTAAACGTTCCTGCACCGTGCAGAGCTCGTGACTCCAGCCGATCGTCGTGCGCATCGTCTGGTGCCTGGGCAGGGCCGTTCTCGCACCGCCGGTCAGCAGCCGGAAGCGGTCGTCCAGCCGGGCCGTGATCTGCTCGACGGACAGCGCGCGCAGCCGCCCGGCCGCCAGCTCGACGGCGAGCGGGATGCCGTCCAGCCGACGGCACAGCAGGCCCACCGCCTCGGCGTTCGCCTCCGTCACGGTGAAGGAGGGCAGCACGGCGCGCGCCCGCTCGGCGAACAGCTGCACCGCGTCCGGCAGCGTGCCGGGCCCCGGCCGCCCGTCCGCCACCGGGCCGACCGGCAGCGGAGCCACCGTGTACAGGTGCTCGCCGCCGGCCCGCAGCGGCGCCCGGCTGGTGGCCAGCACGCGCAGGCCGGGCACCGCCCGCAGGAGGGTGTCCGCCAGCTCCGCGCAGGCCTCCACCAGGTGCTCGCAGCCGTCCAGCAGGAGCAGCGGCCGGCGGCCGGCCAGCTGCTCGGTCAGCACCTCCAGCGGCGGCCGGGCAGTGCCGTGCGGCAGCCGCAGCGCCTCCAGGACGGCGTGTCCGAGCAGGAGCGGGTCCTGCACGGGGGCGACGTCGACCAGCCAGGTGCCGTCCGGGAACGCGCCCGTCGCCCGCGCCGCCGCGCGCAGCGCCAGCCGGCTCTTGCCGACCCCGCCCGGCCCGGTGACCGTCACCAGCCGGGCGTTCGCCAGCAGCCCGGCCAGCTCGGTCAGCTCCCGCCGACGGCCGACGAAGCCGGTGACCTCGGCCGGCAGCCGACCGGGCTGCGCCGCGCGCCGGCGCGGGCCGGCCTCCCGAGGCTGTGCTGTCCAGTCGCCGGCCAAGCGCTGCTCCCCGTGCTCCGGGCCCGGACCGTACCGGCCCGGACGTGCGTCGGGCCGTACGGGCGACGACCCGCCTGGCAGAACGAGGTGACCGGCCGGTAGGTTACGCGGGCGGTTCGCACACCCGACCGGATCACGGGCCCGTCTTCGGACTCCCGTCGTCCGCCCGGAGGGCGGGCGCGGCGCGTTCCCCGGCGACGGCACGCGGGAGGGAGCCCGGATACGGGCCCCCGGGCCCGCTGCGCCACCGCCCACCCGGTCCGGAAACCGGGCGTGGGCGCGATAGGGTTCCGTTTTGGAGAACAGCAAGGCGAACAGCAAGGCGAGGGAGCGCGCAAAGGTGTCCGTGGGAGAGCTGGCCGGGTTGCTCGTCGCCGTGTTCTGGGCGGTCCTGGTCACCCTGCTCGCCGTGGTGCTGGTCCGCCTCTCGCGGGTGCTCAAGGAGGCCACCGTCCTGGTCTCCGCCGTCACCGAGCAGGCCGTGCCGCTGCTGACCGAGGCGGGCGCCGCCGTGCGCAGCGCCAACGAGCAGCTGGAGCGGGTCGACGAGATCACCGCGAACGTCCAGGACGCCGCCGCCAACGCCAACGCGCTCTCCTCCACCGTCGCGGCCACCCTGGGCGGGCCGCTGGTGAAGGTCGCGGCCTTCAGCTACGGCGTCCGCAAGGCGGTCGCCAGGCAGCAGGGCGGCATCCCGTCCGTGCCCGCCCAGCCGGGCGAGCGCGAGGAGCTGGCCCGGCTGATCCGGGCCGAGGTGCGCGCCGCGACCGCCCCGCGCGGCGGCCTGCTGTCCCGGGTCCGGCGCGCGGTGAGGGGCTGACGCCGTGGTGCGACGCATCTTCTGGATGGCGGTCGGCGCCGGCGCCACCGTCTGGGCCATGAACAAGGCCAACGAGGCCGTGCACCGGCTCACCCCGGACAGCCTCTCCGGCACCGCCGCGCGCGGCGCGCTGCACCTGGGCGACCTGGCCAAGCAGTTCGCCCAGGACGTGAAGGCCGGCATGGCCGAGCGCGAGGACCAGCTGCGCGACGACCTCGGACTCCACGGCACCGCCGTCGTCGAGCCCCGGCGCGAGCGCCGGGCCCTGCGGGGCGAACCGCAGTACCGAGCTATCTCGGCGGCGCCCGGCAGTCCGGCCGCCGCCCTGCCTCCGTCCAGCAGTGCCCGTAAGACCCCCAGAGCCATTGAAGAAACGCCCCGCCGCGCCCTGCCGCCGCGGGGTGGCACCCCGAACCGGAAGGACCACTAATGGAGTCGGCTGAGATCCGCCGCCGCTGGCTGCGCTTCTTCGAGGAGCGCGGCCACACCGTCGTTCCGTCGGCGTCCCTGGTCGCCGACGACCCCACCCTGCTGCTGGTCAACGCCGGCATGGTGCCGTTCAAGCCCTACTTCCTGGGCGAGGTCAAGCCGCAGTTCTCGCGCGCCACCAGCGTCCAGAAGTGCGTGCGCACCCTGGACATCGAGGAGGTCGGGAAGACCACCCGGCACGGCTCCTTCTTCCAGATGTGCGGCAACTTCTCCTTCGGCGACTACTTCAAGGAAGGAGCCATCAAGTTCGCGTGGGACCTGCTCACCACCCCCGTCGCGGACGGCGGCTACGGCCTGGAGAAGGAGAAGCTCTGGATCACCGTCTACAAGGACGACGACGAGGCCGAGCAGATCTGGCGTGACGTCATCGGCGTGCCCTCGGAGCGCATCCAGCGCCTGGGCATGAAGGACAACTTCTGGTCGATGGGCGTCCCCGGCCCGTGCGGCCCGTGCTCGGAGATCAACTACGACCGCGGCCCCGCGTACGGCGAGGAGGGCGGCCCGGCCGTCAACGGCGAGCGCTACCTGGAGATCTGGAACCTGGTCTTCATGCAGTACGAGCGCGGTCACGGCGACGGCAAGGACGGCTTCGAGATCCTCGGCGACCTGCCGAGCAAGAACATCGACACCGGCCTCGGCCTGGAGCGCCTCGCCGCCATCCTGCAGGACGTCGACAACCTCTTCGAGATCGACACCAGCCGGATGATCCTCGACCGCGCCGCCGAGCTCACCGGCCACACCTACGGCGCCGACCGCAAGTCGGACGTGTCGCTGCGCGTGGTCACCGACCACATCCGCACCGGCCTGATGCTGGTCGGCGACGGCGTCACCCCCGGCAACGAGGGCCGCGGCTACGTGCTGCGCCGCATCCTGCGCCGCGCCATCCGCAACATGCGCCTGCTGGGTGCCACCGGTCCGGTCGCCAAGGACCTGATCGACATCGCGATCAAGGCGATGGCCCCGCAGTACCCGGAGCTGGAGGCCGACCGCAAGCGCATCGAGACGGTCGTCGTCGGCGAGGAGTCGGCGTTCCTGCAGACCCTGAAGGCCGGCACCAGCCTGCTGGACGCCGCGGTCACCGAGACCAAGCAGGCCGGCGGCGCCGTCCTCTCCGGCGACCAGGCCTTCAAGCTGCACGACACCTACGGCTTCCCGATCGACCTGACCCTGGAGATGGCCGAGGAGCAGGGCCTCCAGGTCGACGAGGCCGGCTTCCGCCGCCTGATGC
The DNA here is from genome assembly GCF_042733235.1 of Kitasatospora sp. NPDC059722. NCBI lineage: Bacteria > Bacillati > Actinomycetota > Actinomycetes > Kitasatosporales > Streptomycetaceae > Kitasatospora > Kitasatospora sp. NPDC059722. The sequence goes on along the minus strand of NZ_JBHWGD010000002.1, from coordinate 226,143 downwards.
AGGAGCAGCGGGACCGCGCCAAGGCGGACGCCAAGGCCAAGAAGATGGGCCACGCCGACGTCGCCGCGTACCGCGAGGTCGCCGACAAGTCCGGCGCGAGCCTGTTCACCGGCTACACCCTCACCGAGGGCGAGGCCACCGTGGTCGGCCTGCTGGTGGACGGCGTCCCGTCGCCGGCCGCCTCCGAGGGCGACGAGGTCGAGATCATCCTCGACCGGACCCCGTTCTACGCCGAGGGCGGCGGCCAGCTCGCCGACCACGGCCGGATCCGGCTGGAGTCCGGCGCGGTCGTCGAGATCCGCGACGTGCAGCAGCCCGTCCCGGGCGTGATCGTCCACTCCGGCGGGGTGCTGTTCGGCGAGGTCGTGCTCGGCGCGTCCGCGTACGCCACGATCGACACCGACCGCCGCCGCGCGATCGCCCGCGCCCACTCGGCCACCCACCTGACCCACCAGGCGCTGCGCGACGCGCTCGGCCCGACGGCCGCCCAGGCCGGCTCCGAGAACGCCCCGGGCCGCTTCCGCTTCGACTTCGGCTCGCCGGCCGCCGTGCCGGGCAGCGTGCTGACCGACGTCGAGCAGAAGATCAACGACGTGCTGACCCGCGAGCTGGAGGTCACCGCCGAGGTCATGACGATGGACCAGGCCCGCAAGGCCGGTGCCATCGCGATGTTCGGCGAGAAGTACGGCGACGAGGTCCGGGTCGTCACCATCGGCGACTTCTCCAAGGAGCTGTGCGGTGGCACCCACGTCGGCAACACCGCCCAGCTGGGCCTGGTGAAGCTGCTCGGCGAGTCCTCGATCGGCTCCGGCGTGCGCCGCGTCGAGGCGCTGGTCGGCGTCGACGCGTACAAGTTCCTGGCCCGCGAGCACACCGTGGTCTCCCAGCTCACCGAGCTGGTCAAGGGCCGCCCGGAGGAGCTGCCGGAGAAGATCTCGGGCATGCTCACCAAGCTCAAGGACGCCGAGAAGGAGATCGAGCGCTTCCGCGCCGAGAAGGTGCTGGCCGCCGCGGCGGGCCTGGCCGACTCGGCCGAGGACGTGCACGGCATCTCCGTGGTGGCCGCCCGGGTCGCCGACGGGGTCGGCGCGGACGAGCTGCGCAAGCTGGTCCTGGACGTGCGCGGCCGCCTCGGCTCGCGCCCGGCCGTGGTCGCCGCCTTCACCGTGGCGAACGACCGCCCGCTGACCGTGATCGCCACCAACGAGGACGCCCGCGGCCGCGGCATCAAGGCCGGCGAGCTCGTCCGCGTCGCCGCCAAGACCCTCGGCGGCGGCGGTGGCGGCAAGGACGACGTCGCCCAGGGCGGCGGGTCCAACCCGGCCGCGGTCGGCGAGGCCATCGCCGCGGTGCGCGGCCTGGTCGCGGAGCGCGCCTCCTGATGGAGTTCGAGGAGAGGCCCTTCAGGCGTGGGCGGCGGATCGCCGTCGACGTCGGTGACGCCCGGATCGGGGTCGCGTCCTGCGACCCCGACGGGGTGCTCGCCACCCCGGTGGAGACCGTCCCGGCCGGCGTGAAGTCGCAGGCCAGGATCGCCGCGATCGTCGACGAGTACGGCGCGATCGAGGTGGTCGTCGGGCTGCCGCGCTCGCTCAGCGGCAAGGAGGGCCCGGCGGCGGAGAAGGTCCGCGCGTACGCGGCGCGGCTGGCCAACCGGGTCTACCCGGTGCCGGTCCGGCTGGTCGACGAGCGGATGTCCACCGTCACCGCGACCCACGGGCTGCGGGCCTCCGGCGTCAAGGCGAAGAAGGGGCGCTCGGTGGTCGACCAGGCCGCCGCGGTGGTGATCCTCCAGTCCGCCCTTGAGTCCGAACGGGTGAGCGGACGCCCACCCGGTGAGAGCGTCGAGGCGGCGGGCTGACCGGCCTGCTCTAACGTCCCGGAAAGGGGTCCGTGCGGACGCGGCCGCCCGGGCCCCGCGCGGGTCTGCCGGGGCCGCCGGGGGGGGGCGCGCCCTGACCGA
>NZ_JBHWGD010000002.1:203622-224170 GCF_042733235.1 Kitasatospora sp. NPDC059722 | reverse complement strand
CTGCGCCCGCCCCCCGCCCCCGGGGCGCCCTGGGAGGGGGCGCGGCGACCCCCCTAAATTACCTCCCCCGTGGCTGTGGGCCCGCGCCCCCCGCCCCCCCCCCACCCCTCTCGTTTCTTCCGGGACCGACGAGGGGGCGCGCGCCATGACCGACCAGGACTTCCACCCGGGTCTCACGCCCGGCCATCTCGGTGCGCCGGTGCTGGAACCGGAGGGCCGTCCGCCGGGCGCGCCCCGTCCGCGCCCCGATGCACCGGATCCCCACCGATGGCGTAACGGACTGGCCTGCGGGCTCACCGCGCTCGCCCTGGTGGCCGTCTTCGGCGGGGCCGGGCTCGCCGGGTGGACCTGGGTGCAGGGCCAGCGCAAGCCGCCGGCCGCCGCCGACTACGCGGGGCAGGGTGCCGGGGACGTCCAGGTCTCGGTACCGGAGGGCGCGGGCCTGTCGCAGATCGCGTCGGCGCTGGTGCGCAACGGCGTCGTCGCCAGCTCGCTGGCCTTCACCCGGGCGGCCAAGGGCAGCGCGGCGGCGGCCGGGCGGATCCAGCCGGGCACGTACACGCTGAAGCAGAAGATGTCGGCCGCGGCGGCGCTGGCGATCCTGATCGACCCGGCCAACGCCAACGGCCTCACCATTCCCGAGGGCTGGCGCGGCTACCAGATCTTCACGGCGATCGACAAGAAGCTGAACCTCCCGGCCGGCACCACCCAGCGCACCGCGCAGGAGCAGGGCGCCGAGCTGGGCCTGCCGGACTTCGCCAACGGCAGCCCGGAGGGCTACCTCTTCCCCGCGACGTACAGCGTCACGGACGGGACCACCGCCGTCGACCTGCTGAAGCAGATGGTCGACCGGGCCGGCAAGGAGTACTCCCGGGACGACGCCAACGTCGTCGCCCAGACCCTCGGCCAGAGCCTGTACGGCCTGGTCACGGTGGCGAGCATGGTCCAGGGCGAGGCCGACAACTCCGAGGACATGAGCAAGGTCGCGCGGGTGATCTACAACCGGCTGGCCAGGAACATGCCGCTCCAGCTCGACTCGACGATCAACTACGCGCTCGGCCGCTCCACCCTGAACACCACGGTGACCGACACCCGGCTGGACTCGCCCTACAACACCTACCTGCACGCCGGGCTGCCGCCGTCGCCGATCTCCAACCCCGGGCGCCAGGCCGTCATGGCCGCGCTGGACCCGGCACCCGGCGACTGGCTGTACTTCGTCACCGTGAAGCCGGGCGACACCCGCTTCACCGACAGCTTCGACGTCCAGCAGCACAACGTGGCGGACTTCAACGCCTACCGGGCGGCGCAGTCGAGTGCCTCGGCCGCGGCCTCCGGCACGCCCACCCCGGCGACGGCCTCCCAGCCGGGCGGAGCCCCGGCAGGTCAGGGCGGGCACTGACGGAGGTTTCGCCTTTACGGCGGTATGTCTGCGGTACGGTAACGTCTCCTCCCAGGCGTTGCGCTAGCACGCCGGTTCGAGAATCAGCCGGGACGCCGTCCCGCGCGGCCGGTCCGATCCGCCGGTCGTCTCCGTCGGGTAAGGGGATCAATGACCGATCTGGGTCGGGGCTACGGCCCCCAGGGCGCCGAGCCGTGGCACCCCGGTGATCCCGCCTACGGCGGACAGCAGGACGGCCAGTGGCAGCAGACGGCCCAGCAGCATATGGGCCAGCAGGGCTACCCGCAGCAGGAGCAGTACCAGCAGCAGATGGCCCAGCAGGGCATGGGTCAGCAGGGCATGGGCCAGCAGGGTTTCCAGGACCCGCAGGGCTTCCAGCAGCAGGGGTACGGCCAGGGCTACCCGGGCGGCCAGGAGCAGTACCAGCAGCAGGGGCAGTATCCCCAGCAGGGCCAGTACCCCCAGCAGGGGCAGTACCAGCAGCAGATGGGTCAGCAGGGCTTTCCGCAGCAGGGCGTCCCGCAACAGGGGCAGTATCCGCAGCAGCAGGGCCAGTATCCCCAGCAGGGCCAGCACCCGCAGCAGGGGCAGTACCAGCAGCAGATGCCGCAGGCCCCGATGCAGCAGGCCCCGGTGCAGCAGCAGACGCCCCCGCAGCAGATGCGGCCCCAGGCTCCGCAGCGGGCGGCGCAGCCCGTACCGCAGCAGGCCGAGCCCGTCTCCGGGCCCGGGCCGGACGGGATCGACTGGGAGGCCGAGGCCGCCGCGCTGGAGGCCGGTGCCGCTCCGGCGGCGGGGCACGAGCCCGCCGGGGAGGAGTGGGACGACCACTTCGAGGAGGGCCACTCCGACGACGGCCACCACGGGGACGGCGCGTACCCCGAGGAGGACGGCGAGATCGGGCAGGCCGGCTTCCTCGGCGAGGAGGACGTCTCCCGCGAGGCGCAGAAGAAGCGCAAGGAGAAGGGCAAGAAGTCGGGCCGCCGCAACAGCGGTGCCTGCCTGGTGGTCGCCCTCGTCCTGGTCGGGGCCATGGCCGGGGCCGGCTGGTGGGGCTACGGCTTCTACAAGGACCACTTCGGCCCGCCGCCGGACTTCGCGGGCGACGGCACCGGCTCCGTCCAGGTCGAGGTCAAGCCGGGCGCGGTCGGCGCGCAGGTCGGCCTCGCGCTCAAGAACGCCGGCGTGGTCAAGAGCGTCGACGCGTACAGCAAGGCCTGTGACGCCGAGCCGAAGTGCACGACCGTGCAGCCGGGCTTCTACACGCTGAAGAAGGAGATGCCGGCCGCCGACGCGCTCAAGGAACTCCTCGCGCAGGCGGGCGGCGCGGCGATCGTGTTCCCGGAGGGCAAGAACTCCTCCGAGATCTACACCATGATCGACACCAAGCTGAAGCTGGCGCCGGGCACCACGGCGAACGTGGCCAAGGCCCAGGTCAACACCCTCGGGCTGCCCGCGTACGCGCAGGGCAACGTCGAGGGCTTCCTGTGGCCGACGCGCTACAACATCGCCGACGGCATGAAGCCCGAGGACCTGCTCAAGCAGATGGTGAAGACCGCCACCGACAAGTACGCCAACCTGGACGGCCAGGCCGCCTCGGTGGGGCTGAAGAACGGCTACGAGGTGCTCATCGAGGCGAGCATCCTGCAGCGCGAGGGCAACAACCCGGCGGACTTCGCGAAGATGGCCAAGACCATCCAGAACCGCCTGGCCAACGAGCCCGAGACCCACCACCGCCTCGGCATGGACACCACGCTGCAGTACTCGCTGGGCCGCAAGGACCTCAACAAGCAGGACATGGACAACGCGTCCAACAAGTACAACACCTACCTCAACCCCGGCCTGCCGCCGACGCCGATCTCCAACCCCGGCGACGAGGCGATCAATGCGGTGCTGCACCCGGCGGACGGCAAGTGGCTGTACTTCATCGCGATGTCCCAGACCGAGACCCGCTTCGCCGAGACGGCCAAGGAGCACTACGCCAACGTCAAGGAGTACTGCCAGTCGGCCGGCCAGAACTTCGACGAGGCCCGCGGCCACTGCACCACCAAGTAGCCCGCACCGGTAACCCGCCCACGGAGAAGCTGCGTTGACCACCAAACACCGGGCCGCCGTCCTCGGCTCGCCGATCGCCCACTCGCTCTCGCCGGACCTGCACCGGGCCGCCTTCGCGGCGCTCGGGCTGGACGGCTGGCGCTACGACCGGTTCGAGCTGGACGAGGCCGCCCTGCCCGGCTTCGTCGCCGGGCTGGACGAGGCGCAGTGGGCGGGCCTGTCGCTGACCATGCCGCTGAAGCGGGCGGTCATCCCGCTGCTCGACGAGGTCAGCGCGACGGCGCGCGCGGTGGACGCGGTGAACACGGTGGTGTTCACCGCAGACGGACGGCGCACCGGCGACAACACCGACGTCCGCGGCCTGGTGAACGCGCTGCGCGAGCGCGGCATCACCGAGGTGCCCGGCGCGGCGGTGCTGGGCGCGGGGGCCACGGCGTCCTCCGCGCTGGCCGCGCTGGCGCAGATCTGCACCGGCGAGGTGACGGTCTACGTGCGCAGTGCCGAGCGGGCCCGGGAGATGGCCGAGCTCGGGGAGCGGCTCGGCGTCGTCGTGCGGACGGCCGACTGGGAGCACGGCGCGGAGGCGCTGGCGCAGCCGCTCACCGTCTCCACGACGCCGGCCGGCTCGACGGACGGGTTCGTCGCGGCGCTGCCCGCCGAGCCCGGGGCGCTGTTCGACGTGCTCTACCACCCCTGGCCGACGGCGCTGGCGGCCGAGTGCGCCGGGCGCGGGGCCACCGTCCTGGGCGGGCTCGACCTGCTCGTGCACCAGGCGGTGCTGCAGAGCGAGGCCTTCACGGGGCGGACGCCGGGGCCGCTCGCGGCGATGCGCGAGGCGGGGGAGAAGGCGCTCTCCAGGCGCTGAGGCGGCGGGTACGAGGCCGCCGTCCGGCTTGTCCCGGCCTGATCCGAAAGACACGCCCTCGTCCCGGTCGGTCCCGTCCGTCCCGCTGGGCGGCCGGTCGCCGTCCGTCACGCGGACCACGCCCCCGGGTGACCTCGGGACATGAAAGGATTCGGTCAGAAGGCACGCCCGGGGCGGCCCGTGGGCCGGCCCGCTGATGAAGGAGCTCCGTTGGGTACGTTGCGCTGGCTGACGGCGGGGGAGTCGCACGGCCCCGCACTGGTCGCGACGCTGGAGGGCCTGCCCGCTGGTGTACCGGTCACCACCGCCGTGGTGGCCGACGCGCTGGCGCGTCGCCGGCTCGGTTACGGTCGCGGCGCGCGGATGAAGTTCGAGCAGGACGAGGTGACGTTCCTCGGCGGTGTCCGGCACGGCCTGACCATGGGCAGCCCGGTGGCGGTCATGGTCGGCAACACGGAGTGGCCGAAGTGGGAGCAGGTCATGTCGGCCGACCCGGTCGATCCCGAGGTGCTGGCGGGGCTGGCCCGCAACGAGGCGCTGACGCGTCCGCGTCCGGGCCACGCGGATCTGGCGGGCATGCAGAAGTACTCGATCGAGGAGGCCCGTCCGATCCTGGAGCGGGCGAGTGCCCGTGAGACGGCGGCCCGGGTCGCGCTGGGCGCGGTGGCCCGCGCGTACCTGAGGGAGACGTGCGGGATCGAGATCGTCAGCCACGTGGTGGAGCTGGCCGCGGCGAAGGCGCCGGCCGGTGTGCTGCCGGTGCCGTCGGACGAGGCGCGGCTGGACGCGGATCCGGTGCGGTGCCTGGACGCGGATGCGTCGAAGGCGATGGTCGCGGAGATCGATCAGGCGCACCGGGACGGTGACACGCTCGGTGGTGTGGTCGAGGTGCTGGCGTACGGGGTGCCGGTGGGCCTGGGCTCGCACGTGCACTGGGACCGGCGGCTGGACGCGCGGCTGGCGGCCGCGCTGATGGGGATCCAGGCGATCAAGGGTGTGGAGGTCGGGGACGGTTTCGAGCTGGCGCGGGTGCCGGGTTCGAAGGCGCACGACGAGATCGTCCCGACCGCCGACGGCGTGAAGCGCACCTCCGGCCGCTCCGGCGGCACCGAGGGCGGTCTGTCGACGGGCGAGCTGCTGCGGGTGCGTGCGGCGATGAAGCCGATCGCGACGGTGCCGCGGGCGTTGCAGACGCTGGACGTGCGTACGGGTGAGCCGGCCAAGGCGCATCACCAGCGCTCCGACGTCTGCGCGGTGCCCGCCGCGGGCATCGTCGCGGAGGCGATGGTCGCGCTGGTGCTGGCCGACGCGGTGAACGAGAAGTTCGGCGGCGACCACGTCTCGGAGACGCGCCGCAACGTGCAGGGCTACCTCGACCACCTGATCATCCGATGATCCGGCCTGTCGTCGTTCTGGTCGGCCCGCCCGGCAGCGGCAAGTCCACGGTCGGGCGGGCCCTGGCCGAGCGCCTGGGCGTCGGCTTCCGCGACACCGACGCCGACATCGAGGTGCTGGCCGGCAAGCCGATCCCCGAGATCTTCATCGACGAGGGCGAGCCGCACTTCCGCGAGCTGGAGGGCCGCGCGGTGCGCGCGGCCGCCGAGGGCCACGACGGGGTGCTCGCGCTCGGCGGCGGCGCGGTGATGGCCGAGGCCACCCGCGCGCTGCTGCGCGAGCTGCCCGTGGTGTTCCTGGAGGTCCCGCTCGGCGACGCCGTCAAGCGGGTCGGGCTGGACGCCCCGCGGCCGTTGCTGGCCGTCAACCCGCGGGCCCGCTGGCGCGAGCTGATGGACGCCCGCCGCCCCCTCTACCTGGAGGTGGCCACCGCCGTCGTCGACACCGCGGGCCGCACCCCCGAGCAAGTCGCGGACGCCGTACTGGAAGCACTGGAGCTGAAGACCACCCATGACTGACATCGTCAGGATTCACGTCGGCGGCAGCGCCGGCCACGACCCGTACGACGTGCTGATCGGGCACCAGCTGCTCGGCGAGCTGGCGCCGCTGATCGGACCCCGGGCCAAGCGGGTCGCGCTCATCCACCCCGAGGCGCTGGCCGCCACCGCCGACGCCGTCCGCGAGGACCTGGCCGCCGAGGGCTACGAGGCGATCGCGCTCCAGGTGCCCAACGCCGAGGAGGCGAAGAGCGCCGAGGTCGCCGCGTACTGCTGGTCGGTGCTCGGACAGACCGGGTTCACCCGCAGCGACGTCGTCGTCGGCCTCGGCGGCGGTGCCACCACCGACCTGGCCGGGTTCGTCGCCGCGACCTGGCTGCGCGGCGTGCGCTGGGTGTCGATGCCGACCACGCTGCTCGGCATGGTCGACGCGGCCGTCGGCGGCAAGACCGGCATCAACATCGCCGAGGGCAAGAACATGGTCGGCGCCTTCCACCCGCCGGTGGGCGTCCTGGCCGACCTCGGCACGCTGGAGACCGTGCCCAAGCACGACTACGTCTCCGGCCTCGCCGAGGTCATCAAGTGCGGCTTCATCGCCGACCCGGCGATCCTCGACCTGATCGAGGCCGACCCGGAGGGCGCCAAGACGCCGGCCGGACCGCACACCGTCGAGCTGATCCGGCGCGCCATCCAGGTCAAGGCCGACGTGGTCTCCGGCGACCTCAAGGAGTCCGGTCAGCGGGAGATCCTCAACTACGGCCACACCCTCGGCCACGCCATCGAGCGCAACGAGCGCTACAAGTGGCGGCACGGCGCCGCGATCTCCATCGGCATGGTCTACGCCGCCGAACTTGGCCGCCTGGCCGGGCGGCTGGACGACGAGACGGCCGACCGGCACCGCGCCGTGCTGGCCTCCGTCGGCCTGCCGCTGACCTACCGGGCGGACGCCTGGCCGAAGCTGCTGGACGCCATGAAGATCGACAAGAAGTCGCGCGGCGACCTGATCCGCTTCATCGTCCTGGACGGCCTCGGCAAGACCTCCGTCCTGGAGGGCCCCGACCCGTCCCTGCTCGTCGCCGCCTACGCGGAGGTCTCGGCGTGACCAGGGTCATGGTGCTCAACGGCCCCAACCTCGGACGCCTCGGCAGCCGTGAGCCGGACGTCTACGGTGCCACCTCGTACGCCGGGCTGGTCGAGCGCTGCACGGCGCTCGGCGCGGAGTTCGGCTTCGAGGTCGAGGTCCACGAGACCAACTCCGAGCAGCGGATGGTCGAGTGGCTGCACGAGGCGGCCGACGGCAAGGTGCCCGTGGTGATCAACCCGGGCGCGTTCACGCACTACTCGTACGCCATGCGGGACGCGGCCGCGCAGCGCACCGCGCCGCTCATCGAGGTGCACATCTCCAACCCGTACGCGCGCGAGGCCTTCCGGCACACCTCGGTCATCGCCGCCGTCGCCTCCGGCACCATCGCCGGGTTCGGGCTCGGCTCGTACGAACTCGCCCTGCGCGCCCTGGCGGAGCAGCTCACCACGCGCTGACGGCCGGTCGGACGGGCCGGGCCGGTGCCGTGCGTTCCGGCCGGCCCGAGGGCGGGCGGCGGCCCGGCGGCGGACTGTGCCCGTCGCCGGGCCGCCGTGTAGTGTCCCCGCTGGGAGAAGTCGGGAGGTGACCGTGACGCAGTACGCCGGGGGTGGGCAGGTGCCGCCTCATCCCGTCGCTCCGCCGGTCCGGCCGGCCGCCGGGGCCGTGACGGCCGTTTCGTCCCCCGGACCGGTGCCGTTCGGCGGGCGCGTTCCGCCACCGATTCCGCCCGCGCCGGTGCCCGCGGCTCCGGCCCCGGCGCCGGCTCCCGCGCCCACCGCGCCGATGCCGGCCGGGGCCACCGGGCACTTCGTCCTGCCCTCCGGCGCGCCCGTCCAGCTCCCGGCCCACCCGCCGCAGCGGCACGCGCCCGCCGGGCCGATCGCCGTCCTGCTGATCGGGCCCGCCGGCGCCGGCAAGACCACCGTCGCCCGGTACTGGGCCGAGCGGCGGCACACCCCGACCGCGCACATCAGCCTGGACGACGTCCGGGAGTGGGTGCAGTCCGGCTTCGCCAACCCGCAGTCCGGCTGGAACAACGCCTCCGAGGCCCAGTACCGGCTGGCCCGCCGCACCTGCGGCTTCGCCTGCCGCAACTACCTCGCCAACGGCATCTCCTGCATCATCGACGACGCCGTCTTCCCCGACCGCCCGGCCATCGGCCTCGGCGGCTGGAAGCGGCACATCGGCCCCGGCATGCTGCCCGTCGTGCTGCTGCCCAGCCTCGACTCGGTGCTCGGCCGCAACGCCCGGCGCAGCGGCAACCGGCGGCTGGGCGACGAGGAGGTCGCCCGCATCCACGGGCGGATGGCCGGCTGGTACAACTCCGGGCTGCCGATCATCGACAACTCGCACCTGGACGTCGCCGCGACGGCCGCCGAGCTGGACCGGGTGATCCTGGCCCGGCTCACGGGGATGCCGGTCCGCTGAGCCGGCCGGGCCGCCGACCTGCGGGATCGCGGGGATGTCGGGGGCGGCTGCGATGATGGACGGGTCGAGTTGATCCGTCCCAGGGGAGCCGAGCCCGTGCCGGAAGGCCACATCATCCACCGCCTCGCGGCCGAGAACACCACGGCCTTCGGCGGCCGTCCCGTCCGGGTGTCCAGCCCGCAGGGCCGCTTCGCCGACGACGCCAAGCTGATCGACGGGCAGGTCCTGGTCGGGGCGGAGGCCGTCGGCAAGCACCTCTTCCTCGGCTTCGAGGAGGGCGCGTGGGTCCACGTGCACCTCGGCCTCTACGGCGGCTTCGCCTTCGGCGCCGGGCCCGCCCCGGAGCCCGTCGGGCTGATCCGGCTGCGCCTGGAGAACGACGACGCCCACGCCGACCTGCGCGGCCCCAACACCTGCGCGCTGGTCACCGGCGCGCAGAAGGCCGCCGTCGCCGCGCGCCTCGGCCCGGACCCGCTGCGCGCCGACGCCGACCCGGACGCCGCCTGGCGCCGGATATCGGCCAGCCGGACGACGGTCGCGGCCCTGCTGATGGACCAGAAGGTGCTGGCCGGGGTGGGCAACGTCTACCGCGCCGAGGTGCTCTTCCGGCACGGCATCGCCCCGCACCGGGCCGGCCGGGACCTCACCCGGGCCGAGTGGGACGCGATCTGGGCGGACCTCGTCGGGCTGATGCGCGAGGGCGTCGGCGCGGGCCGCATCGACACCGTCCGGCCCGAGCACACCCCCGAGGCGATGGGCCGGCCGCCGCGCGTGGACGACCACGGCGGCGAGGTCTACGTCTACCGCCGCGCCGCGATGCCCTGCCTGGTCTGCGGCACGGACGTGCGGACGGAGTCGCACGCGGCGCGCAACCTGTTCTGGTGCCCGACCTGCCAGGCGGCCTGAGCCGGATTCAGGTGGCGGGGGCCGGCACGCCGTAGGCTGGGCCCGGGCCGGCGGAGGGAGCGGACGGGTGGACGGCTTCGAGGTGTCCAACAGGGTTTCGGGCACGGTGCACGGGAACGTGATCCAGGGCGGAAACGTCACGGTCCACCTGGAGCCGCAGCGCCGGATCCCGCATCAGGTGCGACCGCCCCGCCGGACCTTCGTCAACCGCGAGCGCGAACTCGCCGCTCTCACGGGTGCGCTGGGCCGGGCCGGGCGGGACGGGCCGGCGATCGTCGTCTTCACCGGTCTGGCCGGCGTCGGCAAGACGGAGCTGGTGGCGAAGTTCGCCACCGAACAGGCGGCGCAGTTCCCGGGCGGTGTCCTGTACGCCGACCTCAAGGCCTACCGGCACGGGGCCGCGGTGGACCTCGCCGGGGTGCTGGAGGGTTTCCTGCGGGCCCTCGGGGTCCGTGTGCCGGACGTGGAGGCGGAGCGGTTCGGGGAGTTCCGGACGGCCACCGCCGGGCAGCGCTGTCTGGTCTTCCTCGACAACGTCGAGCACGCCGCCGAGGTCCGCGCTCTGCTGCCGACGAGCGGGCTGCTGGTGGCGGCGGGCCGGCAACGCCTGGACGCGCTGCGGATGGACGGCGCCGAGGTGCTGCGGCTGGAGCGGCTGGACGAGACGGCGGCCGCCGCCCTGGTGCGCGGCTGGCTGAGCGCCGGGCGCGGCACCGACGGTGAGGTCGCGGCCCTCGTGGAGCGGTGCGCGGGGCTGCCGCTCGCCCTCAACGCGGTCGGGAGCCAGCTGCTGGGCCGGAGCCGCCTCTCGGTGGGCCAGGTGGTGGCCGAACTAGCGGACTGGGACAGCAAGTTGGCCATTCTGAACAACGACGAGGGGAACCTCCGCCGGACCTACGACCCGGTCTACGAGCGGCTCTCGGCGCCCGCCCGGGCGCTCTACCACCTGATCGGCGTGCATCCCGGCCCCTTCGTGTCGGCCGAACTGGCCGGGGCGACGGGCGTCGAGGACGCGGACGAGGCCCTGGACGAGCTGTGCGGCGCGCACCTGCTGGACGTCGTGGTCGACGACGGCCCGGAGGAGCGCTTCCAGGCGCACGACGTCGTCCGGACGCACGCCCACGCCCGTGCGCGCGAACTGCCCGGCCGGGCCGAGCTCCTGGCCGGGACCGTCGCCTACTTCAGGGGCCGGGCGTCGGTGGCGGACCGGGCGATGGGGTCGCGGCTGCGGGTGCAGGAGCCGAGCGGCGACGACCTGCCGGGCTTCGGCTCGTACGCGGCGGCCCTGGAGTGGTTCCAGGCCGAACGGGCCGACCTGCGCGCGGTGGTGGAGGCGGCGGCCGGGCAGGGGTGGCACGGCGAGGTGTGGCGGCTCTGCGAGTCGCTGTGGCCGCTGTACCACGGCCGCAAGCACTACGAGGACCTGATCGCCACCCACCGGCTCGGCGTCGAGTCGGCGCAGTGGGACAACCAGCCCGACGCCGTCGTCCGGATGCGCAACCAGCTCGCCCGCGCCTACTACGAGCGGCGGGAGTTCCCGCTCGCGGCCGAGCAGTTGGCGCTCGCCGCGGAGCAGGTGCCGCTGGTGACCGACCGGCGGCTCGCGGGCGTGCTGTACGAGACGGACGGGCTGCTGTGCCTGGCCGACGGGCGGACGGCGCGGGCGGTGGAGCGGTTCACGCTGGCCCTGGAGGAGAACCGGGGCGACGACCACGGCGAGATCGTGCAGAGCTACAACGTCGCGCAGGCGCTGATCGCGGACGGCCGGGCGGAGGAGGCGCTGGCCGTCCTCGACGAGGCCCGCGCGAGGGCCGTCGACACCGAGGACACCGACATGCTGATGAAGCTCCCGCTGGTGCGCGCCCGGGCCCACCGCGCGCTGGGGCGGCTGGACCTCGCGGTCGCGGACGCCGCCGAGTGCGCGCGGCGGGCGGCCGGGCTGAGCCAGTACGCGAAGGAGGCGCAGGCGCACACGCTGCTCGTCGAGCTCGCGGAGGAGCAGGGGGACGCGGCGCTCGCGGCGCGCAGCCGGGAGCGGCTGCAGGAACTGCAGGCACGCTAGTGCCGTGGCACTAGGACGTCCTCTTACGGCCCGGTGGTGAACGCGACCCGGGTGCGGTGTTCGCCGGTGCGGATGGTGAGTCCGTGCTCGGGGAGGCCGGCCGGGTCGCCGCCGGTGGTGAGCCAGTGCGCCACGGCGGAGCCGAGGAGCAGCGGGTCGAGGCGGGGTTCGGCGCTGCCCCAGGTCCGTTCGGCGCGGGCTTCCAGCAGCAGGCCGGTGCGCAGCCGGACGAGGTGGCGGGCCGGGCCGAGGGCGGCCACCGCGACGGCGAGGCCGGGGAGCGCGGCGGCGGTGTCGGCGAGCCAGCGTCCGGCGGGGAGTTCGGCGCGCGTCTCGGTCCGGGCGAGGACCTCGGCGGTGTAGCGCAGGGCGTCGCCCGGGTGTTCGTCGGTGAGGGCGTGGAAGCCGCGCGGGGTGTGGTCGCCGGGGTCGAAGGGGTAGCGCCGCAGGCTGACCTCGGTGCCCTCGCTCGCGGCCTCGACGTCGTAGGCCGTCGGGCCTTCGGGGGTGCCGGGGCGGGGGACCGGCTTGGGGTAGGGCGGCAGGAGCGGTTCGTCGTCCGGTTCGTCCAGTCCGTCCAGGAAGGAGTAGAGCAGCGGGCGCAGCACCTCGGCGGAGCGGCCGCGGCGGGCGAGGGAGCGGTCGGTGATCGGGCGCAGGGCGGCCGGGTCCTGCTTCTGCAGGGCCTGTTCGAGCTGGGCGGCGAGGTCGCCGTCCGGGTCGAGCGCCGGGGCGGCCTGGCCGAAGGCGTGGCTGGGGGAGTGCGGGTCGAGTTCGGCGGCGCCGGTGGCGACGAGCAGGGTGGGGCGTTCCAGGGCGGCGCCGTAGACGGACACCGAGCCGTGGTCGCCGATCAGGCAGTCGGCGGCGACGAGGGCGGCCTGCCAGCCCTGGTGGGGCGGGACGAGGCGCAGGCCCATCCGCCGGGCGTCGTCGAGCAGGGCCTCGGGGTCGTGCCGGTTCCAGATGTTGGGGTGGAGGACGACGGCGACCGCGTACTCGTCGGCGGGGAGCCGGCGGACGAGGCGTCGGGGCAGGTCGGGGCGGCGGCCGAATAACGAGTGCTCGCTCCAGGTGGAGTTGACGACGACGAGCCGCCGGCCGTCGACGGCGCCGAGGGCGGCCCGGTAGGAGTCGCGCAGACGCAGGCTGCGGAGCATGCGGTCGAAGCACGGGTCGCCGACGACCTGGGCGACGTCCAGTGCCTCGGGGCAGGAGACCCGCAGCCGGTCGAGCTGTTCCGGGTGGGAGAGGCCGAGGACGTCGACGAAGACCCGGCCGTGGTGGGTGAGTTCGTTGCGGGAGAGGCCGGCTGCGCTGACGGTGTCGCCGGTGGACTCGGTCACCAGGCGGTTGTAGCCGGCGCCGTGCGGGAGGACGACGAGCCGGGCGTCGAGGCGGTGCATCGAGGAGTGGACGGCGCAGGCGACGGCCAGGTCGAAGCGGTGCCGGACGGCGTCCTCCCAGTCCAGCAGGGTGATGCCGGGCAGGCCGCGCAGGTAGTCGTCGAGGCCGTCGGCGAAGGCGGAGCCGGGGTTGACGGTGGCGTAGCGCTCGATGCCGTCGCGGTTCAGGAGGGTGAGGACGTCGAGGACCCGGGTGGCGGAGGTGAGGGTGCGGGCGACCGCCAGCACGCGCGCCCTGACCGGCCGGGTGTTCCAGCGGTCGGCGGGCCAGGCGTGGGGGTGGGTCGGCACGCCATGATCGTACTCATCGGGTCGGCTCCCCGCGGTGATTCAGGCCCGGGAGGTCAGCCCGCCGCGGCGGCTGGCTCCTCGTGGTCGGCCGCGGCGCACTCGTCGAGGAGGGGGCGCATGCTCTCGTCGACGAGCCGGTAGCGCACGACGCGTCCGTCCTTGTCCCCGGTGACCACGCCGGCCGTCCGCAGCAGCCGCAGGGCCTGTGAGACGGCCGGGTCGCGCATGCCGGTGGCGACGGCGAGGTCGGTGACGGCGAGCGGTCCGGCGCGGTGCAGGGCGAGCAGGATCGCGAGCCGCCCGGGGTCGGCGAGCAGGGAGAACCGCTCGGACCACGAGCGGACGTGCGCGGCGTCGCCGATCGCGGCGATGGCCTCGCAGACCCGGTGTCCGTCGATGGTGCGGTGGCCCGCGCGGTCGGCCGGTACGAGATGCATGCGGACATTCTGGCAGCTCACGACCTGTGATCCTGGACACCTGCGTAGGTGCGCAGCCTTGCAAGGGTCGGCCCGGGACCCCTACGGTGTTCCCCGCCGTGGTGCTCGGGAAGACCGGTGACGGACCCTCAGGGGTCCCAGTCCGGAGCGGCCCTCGCCACTGTGATCGGGGGAGTCCGCCCGTACCCAGACGCCACTGGGCGCTTCGCGCGCCTGGGAAGGCGGGTACGGGAGCCCCGTCAGCCAGGAGACCGGCCACGGCATCTCACGAACGTCTTTCCACGAGGTGCTGGAGCGTGATCCGAAGATGACCCTGCCCGAAACCGCCGCCCCCGAGGCCGCGCCCGCCGTGCTGCCCACCTTCCGGTGGAGGAGAGAGGACACCGTCCGCACCGCCGGGCTGATGGGGGTGATCCTGGCCATGCACGTCGTGGCGTTCGGGACCCTCGTCTTCCTGGTGGCGCCGCACAACTACGCCGTCGGCACCCAGGTCTTCGGGGTGGGCCTCGGCATCACGGCGTACACGCTCGGCATGCGGCACGCGTTCGACGCCGACCACATCGCGGTGATCGACAACACCACCCGCAAGCTGATGGCCGACGGCAAGCGGCCGGTCTCGGTGGGCTTCTGGTTCGCCCTCGGGCACTCGTCGATGGTGGTCGTCATGGCCGCCCTGGTCGCGGGCGGCGCGCAGCTGGCGAACACGCTGATGGACGACGAGTCGACCACCCACCAGTGGCTCGGCATGGTCGGCACGACGGCCTCAGGCGCGTTCCTCTACCTGATCGGCGCGCTCAACCTGGCGGCGCTGCTCGGCATCCTGAAGGTGTTCCGGGCGATGCGCGCCGGGCAGTACGACGAGGCCGAGCTGGAGCAGCACCTGAACTCGCGCGGCTTCATGGCCCGGGTGCTGAACCGGGCGACCCGCTCGATCACCCGGCCCGGCCAGATGTTCCCGGTGGGCATGGTGCTCGGCCTCGGCTTCGACACCGCGACCGAGGTGACCCTGATGGTGATGGCCGGCTCGGGCGCGGCCGCCGGGCTGCCCTGGTACGCGATCGTCTGCCTGCCGCTGCTGTTCGCGGCGGGGATGAGCCTGTTCGACACGCTGGACGGGACGTTCATGAACTTCGCGTACCAGTGGGCGTTCTCCAACCCGGTGCGCAAGGTGTACTACAACCTGACGATCACCGGTCTGTCGATCGCGGTGGCGTTCATCATCGGCACGATCGAGCTGGTCGGCGTGCTGCACGAGAAGCTGGACCTGACCGATCCGGTCACCGGCTGGATCGCGGACATCTCGCTCGACAACGTCGGCTACGCGATCGCCGGGCTGTTCGTCGTCGTCTGGGCCGCGGCGATCGCGTACTGGAAGCTGGCCGGGGTCGAGAAGCGCTGGGGCGCCGAACGCTCCTGAGCACGCCTGCCGCACGCCTGCCGCACGCCTGCCGCGACGGCGCCTCCCCACCGTGGGGAGGCGCCGTCGCGCGCGTTCCGGGCCGGCTGCGCCGGGTCAGCTGTGCCGGTCGCCGTAGCGCTGGCGGAAGCGCTCGACGCGGCCCGCGGTGTCGAGCACGCGGGACTGGCCGGTGTAGAAGGGGTGGCTCGCCGAGGAGATCTCGACGTCGATGACGGGATAGGTGTTGCCGTCCTCCCACTCGACCGTGCGGTCGCTGGTGACCGTCGAGCGGGTGAGGAAGGAGAGGCCGCCGACCTTGTCGCGGAAGACGACGGGCCGGTAGGCGGGGTGGATTCCGGGCTTCATGGGGGTGCCTCCTCGGCGGGGGATCAGCGCTCTTCGTTCGACGTTCTTCGTTCCGACGTTCTTCGTTCCGACGTTCTTCGTTCCGGCGCTCTTCGGTCAGCGCTCTTCGCGGAAGTCGACGTGCTCGCGCGCGACCGGGTCGTACTTGCGCAGCACCATCCGGTCCGGGTCGTTCCGGCGGTTCTTGCGGGTCACGTAGGTGTAGCCGGTGCCGGCGGTGGAGCGGAGCTTGATGACGGGGCGCAGTTCGCTGCGGGCCATGAGGTCCTCCGGAGGGGTCGGGTGGTGCGGCGGTTCGGGGCCGGGCTGGAACCGTACACCGAAATGGATGTCATTTTCATCTGGTGTAACGTGACCTCCGTCCCGCCCATTCCCGGACCGTTTTGGGAGCCCCCATGTCCGCCCACTGCCAGCTCACCGGCCGCCGGCCGGGCTTCGGCAACGCGATCTCGCACTCGCACCGCCGCACCCCGCGGCGCTTCGACCCCAACATCCAGCGCAAGCGCTACTGGCTGCCGGGCGAGGGCCGGTACGTCCGGCTCACGCTCAGCGCCAAGGGGATCCGCACGATCGACGCGATCGGGGTCGAGGCCGCCGTCGCCCGGATCCGCGCCCGGGGGGAGAAGGTCTGATGGCGAAGCAGAGCAAGATCGCCAAGAACGAACGGCGGCGCGAGACCGTCGCCCACTACGCGGGGCGCCGCGCGGAGCTCAAGAGGACGATCGCCCACCCCGGCACCGCCCCCGCCGAGCGCGCTGCCGCCCAGGCCGAACTCGCCCGCCAGCCGCGCGACGCCAGCGCCACCCGGATCCGCAACCGCGACGCCGTCGACGGCCGCCCGCGCGGTTACGTCGGCGCCTTCGGCCTCTCCCGGATCAATCTGCGCACCCTCGCCCACGCGGGCCACCTGCCCGGCGTCCGCAAGGCCAGCTGGTGAGCGGCGCGGACGGGACCAGGCTGCCCGTCGTGGTCGTCGCCGGGCTGCACGCCGACCACCGCCGCAGTGCCGTCGAGGAGTTGGCGCGCGGCGCGGTCGACGCCGTGGTCCTCCACCACGACCTGCGGGACGCCTCCCGCGGCGTCGTCCACCGCCGACTGCGCGACGCGGGCGGCGAGTTCGACCCGGCCGACGTACCGCTGCTCAACGACTGCCCGTGCTGCGCCCTGCGGGAGGACCTGCTGCCCCGGCTGCTGCGCATCGCGGACGAAGGACGGCACGGGCTCGCGGTGGTCGAACTGTGGGGCGGCAGCGATCCGCACCCGGCCGTCGAGGTCATCGCCGGCGGCGAGGTCGACGGCCGGCCCCTGGCGGAGGCCGTCGAGCTCGCGGGCGTCGTCGCCGCCGTCGACCCCGACCGGCTCACGAGCGAACTCTCCGTCTCCGACGACCTCGTGGAGCACGGCGAGCACACCGCACCGGAGGACCCCCGCACCCGCGCGGAGGCCCTCGCCCACCAGATCGAGTACGCGACCACCCTCGCCGTCCCGCGCGCGACCGCGCACACGCCGGGGCTCGCGATGCTCCGCCAGCTCCACCCCACCGCCCGCGTCGTGCGGCTCGCCACCGGTGCGCTCACCCGGGCCGCGCTCGGCGGCTTCGACGTCGCGGCCGCCCGCGACCGGGTCAACCCGGCGCTGGCGCTGCTGCCGCAGGAGCACGACGAGGGCGGGGTCACCACGATGGTGTGGGAGCGCCGCAGGCCGCTGCACCCGCAGCGACTGCACGAGGCGCTCGAACTGCTCGTCCCGGCGGCCCAGCGCAGCCGCGGCCGCTTCTGGCTGGCCAACCGGCCCGACCATGGGCCCCTCCTGCCCGCTGGCGGGCAAGGAGGGAGCTCGCGTGGGACGCGGCCGGGGCGAACATCGCGGTGGAGGAGTGCGGGCCGTGGCTCTCCGCGCTGCCCGACGCGGCCTGGGACCTCTACCCGCCCGCGCGCCGGGCCGCCGCCGCCCTCGACTGGCACCCGGCCCACGGCGACCGCGTGCAGCAGCTCAGCTTCACGGCCGAGGGCCTGGACACGGACGGGATCACCCACCTCCTCGACTCCTGCCTGCTCACCGACGCCGAACTCGCCGCCGGCGAATCCGGCTGGAAGGCGCTGCCCGACGCCTTCCACGACCTGCTCGACCCCGTCGCCTGAGGATCATCACTGTGCGTAAACGACTCAACCCGCCGAGGCCCAAGCCCAACCCGCTGGTCACAGCCGGTATCGAGTACATCGACTACAAGGACACCGATCTCCTGCGGAAGTTCGTCTCCGATCGCGGCAAGATCCGCAGCCGCCGGGTCAGCCGGCTGACCGTCCGGCAGCAGCGGGCGATGGCCCGGGCGATCAAGAACGCCCGCGAGATGGCCCTGCTCCCGTACACCACCCGATAGGAGACCCCGATGGCCGTACCCAAGCGCAAGACGTCCCGCAGCAACACGCGGCACCGCCGGGCCCAGTGGAAGGCGAGCGCGCCGAAACTCGTCCCGATCACGGTGAACGGGCGGGAACTGCTCGTCCCGCAGCACCTCGTGCCCGCCTACCGGAGGGGGCTCATCGATCCGGAAGGGGGGTGACGGCGCCGCCGGGGGCGCGGGTAGGTAAAGGTCGCGCCCCCGTCGGGGGTTCTCGGCGGGCGGATCGGGGGCGGGCTTCGTAGGCTCGACGCATGTCTGATGCGTACGCGGGTCGGCGGGAGCGGCTGCGGGAGCACTGCAGTGCGGCCGGGGCCGATGCGGCGCTGATCACCCGGCCGGCCAACGTGCGGTACCTGACCGGCTGCGCCCCCTGCGGCGCGACCTTGCTGCTCACCAGGGAACGGGTGCTGCTGACGCTGCCGGACGACCTGCCGCCGGACGACACCGGGGAGCACCTGATCGCCGCCGACGTCACCCAGGTCCCGGTGCCGGCCGGGGCGGACACCGCGCTGGCGGCCGCGGCCGAGGCCTCCCGGCTGCGGGTGCACGCCATGGCGGTGGAGGAGCACGACCTCACCGTCCTGCGCCACCGCGCGGTGGCGAGCCTGGCCGAGGGGGTCCGGCTGGCCGAGCTGGGGCAGGTCGTCGAACGGCTGCGGGTGATCAAGGACGAGCACGAGATCGCCGACCTGCGGATCGCCGCCGAGATCGCCGACCAGGCGCTCGGCGAGCTGCTGGAGTCGATCCTGGTCGGCCGCACCGAGCGGCACCTGGCGATGGAGCTGGAGCGCCGGATGATCGACCACGGTGCCGACCGGGCGGCCTTCCCGGTCTCGGTCGGCACCGGCAGCCACTCCGGCCAGCCCGCCCACCAGCCGACCGACCGCCGGGTCGAGGAGGGCGACTTCCTGACCGTGGTGCTCGGCGCCCAGTACCGCGGGTACGGCGTGTCGACCGCCCGGACCTTCGTGATCGGCGCCGCCCCCGCGCCCTGGCAGGTGGAGCTGCACCGGCTGGTGTTCCGGGCGCAGCGGGCCGGGCGGGAGGCGCTCGGACCCGGCGTGGAGCAGTGCGTACCCGACCGGGCGGCGCGGCAGATCCTGGACGCGGCCGGCCACTCCGAGGCCTCCCCGCACCCGGTGGGCCACGGCATCGGGCTGGAGATGCGGGAGGCGCCGCGCCTCGGTCCGGCGGACATGGGTAAACTGGACAGCCGCGTACCGGTCACCGTCGGTCCGGGGGTACACATCCCGGGCAAGGGCGGGGTCCGGATCGAGGACACGCTCGTCGTGCGCCCCCTCGAAGAGGGCGGGCCCGAGCTGCTCACCATCACCACCAAGGAGCTCCTCGCCCTGTGACGGCGGCCCCGGGCCGCCGGTGGCAGGACGCGACCCTTGGTTCCTTGACAGCTATATCCAGGAGTAAGTGCGCCCGTGGCTTCCACGAACGATCTCAAGAACGGCATGGTCCTCAAGCTGGAGGGCGGCAAGCTCTGGTCCGTCGTCGAGTTCCAGCACGTCAAGCCCGGCAAGGGCCCGGCCTTCGTGCGTACGAAGCTCAAGGAGGTCCTGACGGGCAAGGTCGTCGACAAGACCTTCAACGCCGGCACCAAGGTCGAGACCGCCAACGTCGACAAGCGCGGCATGCAGTTCTCGTACAAGGACGGCGAGAACTTCGTGTTCATGGACATGGACACCTACGACCAGCTCACCATCGAGCCGGCCGTCGTCGGTGACGCCGCCAACTACCTGCTGGAGGGCTTCGAGGCCCTCGTCGCGACCAACGAGGGCGCGGTGCTCTACATCGAGCTCCCGACCTCCGTCGAGCTGCTCATCGCGCACACCGAGCCGGGCGTCCAGGGCGACCGCTCCACCGGTGGCACCAAGCCGGCCACGCTGGAGACCGGTGCCGAGATCCAGGTCCCGCTCTTCGTCGTCACCGGCGAGAAGGTCAAGGTCGACACCCGCGACGGCAGCTACCTCGGCCGGGTGAAGTAAGTCCGTGTCGGCCGCACGCAGCAAGGCCCGCACCCGGGCCTTCCAGATCCTCTTCGAGGCCGACCACCGCGGGGTCGACCCGCAGCAGGTCCTCGCCGACTGGGTGGCCCGCGCCCGCGAGCCCAAGCCCGACGAGGGCACCCCCCAGGTCGCCGAGTACACGATGGAGCTGATCGAGGGTTACGTCCGGCACGCGCGCCGGATCGACGACCTGATCTCCCAGTACTCGGTGGGCTGGACGCTCGACCGGATGCCGATCGTGGACCGCAACGTCCTGCGGCTCGGCGCCTACGAGCTGATCTGGGAGGACGGCGTCCCGGACGCCGTCGTCCTGGACGAGGCCGTGGAGATCGCCAAGGAGTTCTCCACGGACGACTCCCCGTCCTTCGTCAACGGCCTGCTCGCCCGCTTCCTGGAGCTGAAGCCGAGCATCCGCCGCTAGGCACGGACGGGCCCCGCCCCGCGAACGGGGGCCCGGCCCCCCCCCCGGGGCGGGGGGGGGGGGCGGGGGGCCCGGGGGGGGGGGGGTGGGGCGCGCGCGGGGTGGAATAAACAAA
>NZ_JBHWGD010000002.1:185841-203612 GCF_042733235.1 Kitasatospora sp. NPDC059722 | reverse complement strand
GCGATGCCTTTCACCAACGCCCACCACCGCTGTGTGGCCGGGGCGGCCCCCCCCCCCCCCCCCGCCCCCCCCCCCCCCGAGCGGCCCGCGCGGCCGTCGCGCGTTTCACCCGGGTGGCGTATGTTGGGATCCTACTGGCCGGTAACTTATCGGTCGCACCATGAGAGATCCCCAGGTATCCCCACGCACGTCCGCAGTGAAGGGCAGGCCACCCCCATGACCACGGCGATCCGCAGCGAGTTCGACCAGGGCATCGCGCTGAGCAGACACCCCGAGGAGCCCGGCCGTTACGACGGCGAGCTCGGCGCGGGCTGGCAGATCGGCGGCGGCGTCAACGGCGGGCTGCTGCTCGCCGTCGCCGGACACGCGCTGTCGCTGGAGCACGGCGACCACCCCGACCCGGTGTCGATCAGCGGTTACTACCTGTCCGCCTCGGTGCCGGGCCCGGCCACCGTCCGCACCGAGGTGCTGCGCTCCGGCCGCGGCCTGTCCACCGGCACCGCCTCGCTCAGCCAGGACGGCGTCGAACGGCTGCGCGTCGTCGCCAGCCACGGGGACCTCTCGACGGCCGTCGGCGAGGTGCGCACCAGCGCGCAGCCGCCGCAGCTGCCGCCGCCGGACCAGTGTGTCGGCGTCGAACACGCGCCCAAGGAACTCATCGCCCAGGCCGCCCTGCTGGAGCGCTTCGACCTGCGGCTCGACCCGGCCACGATCGGCTGGGCGCTCGGACAGCCGTCCGGCACCGGGCGGATCCAGGGCTGGTTCCGGCTCGCCGACGGCCGCGAGCCCGACCCGCTGCTGCTCCTGCTGGTCGCCGACGCGCTGCCGCCGGTCACCTTCGACCTGGGGATGCCGGGCTGGGCGCCGACCGTCGAGCTGACCGTCCACCTGCGGGCCAGGCCGGTGCCCGGCTGGCTGCGGGTCACCCACGCGACCCGCAACCTGGCCGGCGGCTACTTCGAGGAGGACGCCGAGGTCTGGGACGAGGCCGGCCGTCTGGTCGCGCAGTCCCGCCAGCTCACCCGGGTGCCGCGTCCGGCGTGAGGCCCGACGGCGCGAGAACCGGCGCATTACCGGTGGTTACATTCCTGTGACACGCCGTACGTGTGCGGCGCTCGGGACTGGGGAGTAACACGGTCAGCGGCGGGCCCCGCCGCCGACCGTGACCCTACTGAGCCGGGAGCCACACGTGAGCGAGCGTAGCGAGCGAGCCATTGGGAGGCGCGTGTGGGCGAATGCCCCTGCCGAGCGCAGCGAGGTGGGAGCATGAGTCGAAAAGGCCGCGCTCGCCGCATCTCCGACTGCACCGCCGGCGGCTTCCGCTCGAACGCCCGTGCCCCGCACCGGCGGAGCGACGGGGAGGGGGCCGACCAGGCCTTCGTCATCGGTGTGCTGACCAGCGCCGCGGACTTCGAACGGGCCCGCGCCTGGCGGGTGACCGACGCCCCCGACTACGAGCGCTACCTGGCCGACACGGCCGACCTGCTCGCCGAGGCGCTGCGGCGCTTCGACACCGTCCGGGCGCGGATGTTCCACCCGCAGGACTTCGCCGAGTTCTGCGTCCTGCACGGGCTGGACCCGGCCGAGCCGGCCGCCCGCGACCGCTACCTGCTCAACCCCGCGCTGCAGACCCAACTGCTCGCCTACCAGGGCGAGGAGCTCGCCGGGGACTTCGTGCCGCGCCTGGTCCGCGCCCGGGAGAACGGACTGACGCTCCGCCACGCCGACCTGATCCTCGACGGCGGGCTCTACGGCGCCACCGGCGAGGCGGACGAGGACCACGGCCGCTGGGTGCGCACCGCCCACCAGCGCGGCTCCGAGGTGCTGCGCCGGATGCTGGTCGGCGCGGGCGCCGGGGTGTACGAGCTGCGGGTGCGGGTGGACGCGCCGGGCGGGAGGCTGAGCGCCGCGGCGCGCGTCCTCCAGTGGGAGGACGGCGTCGTGCGGATCAACGACGAGGACCTGGAGCTGGTCTGCGCGGTGCTGTGCGCCGGGCTGGCCCTGGAACTGCCGGGCGTGGCCGTGCTGCACGGCTCGCAGGGGTCGGCGGCGGCCTGCGGGGAGTACCGGCCGGCCGCGTGGGCCTGGTCGAGCGGCGGGCCGGACTGGGCCCCGGCGGCCCGGCCGGTGCGGCTGGACGGGGTGGCCGCGCAGCCCGGGTACAGCCTGGGGACGGTCTGCTGAGGCACTGCCGAGGCGCCGGGGAGACACAGGGGAAGGCACCGGGAAGGCACGGGAGAAGCGCCGGCCCCGGCTGCTGGAACCACCGCTGCTGGAAACACCACGGCGCGGCCCCCGGGTTCCGGGGTGCCGCGCCGTGACGTTTCTGCTTGCCCGAAAGGGCGGGACGAGCCTCGTTTCCGCTGGCGGGAGCCGGTGCGGGGAGCGTCAGCTCGCCTCCTCCTCGCGCACCGCGCGGCGCGCGTCGGGGTTGAGCACGCCCCACGAGATCAGCTGCTCGGTGAGGATCGACGGCGACTGGTCGTAGATGACGGCCAGGGTGCGCAGGTCGTCCTGGCGGATCGACAGCACCTTGCCGTTGTAGTCGCCGCGCTGGCTCTGGATGGTCGCCGCGTAGCGCTGCAGCGGGCCGGCCTTCTCGGACGGGACCTGGGTCAGTCTCTCCAGGTCGAGCACCAGGCGCGGCGGCGGCTCGGCCGCGCCGCCCGGGGTGCCGCCGGGCAGCAGCTCCTGGACCGGGACGCCGTAGAACTCCGCCAGCTCGGCCAGCCGCTGCACGGTGACCGCACGGTCGCCGCGCTCGTACGAACCGACGACGACTGCCTTCCAGCGCCCCTGGGACTTCTCCTCGACACCGTGCAGGGAGAGACCCTGCTGAGTGCGGATCGCTCGGAGTTTGCCTCCGAGCTGCTTCGCGTAGTCGCTGGACATTGATCTCCCCGGACGAGATTGCTTCGCGTTCAGTGGTGGGTCACGGGCGATTGCCGACGCCGTTACCGGTGGGTTCGACGTCCGTCTCGTAACTCACTGTGAGGTTACGTAGAGTAAGGTGTTGCGTCAAGCCGAATGGGGCAGTCGTGCGAATGGCCTGCGTCCGGGGTGCGTCGGGCGCGTTAACCCGGTGAAGCGGAATGGTGTAGGTCCGTTTGCCCGCTTGCGCGCTGATAGGATTGCCCGAAGCCCGCGCCCGGTCGGCGGGGGCCATCCCAGACATCCTTTAAGGCCCGTCCAGTGAGGCGGGGAAGGAGGTCCGCTTCGGCATGACCACACACCAGGATCCGTCACCCCGAGCACCGCACCAGGTGCTGGACGGCGCGGACATCGCCCGGGTCGTCACCCGGATAGCGCACGAGATCGTCGAGCGCGCCAAGGGCGCGGAGGACGTCGTGCTGCTCGGCATCCACACCCGCGGCGTCCACCTCGCCCGCCGCCTGCGCGACCGGCTGGCCCAGATCACCGGCCGCGAGATCCCGCTCGGCACCCTGGACATCACGATGTACCGGGACGACCTGCGGCTCAAGCCCGCCCGCGCCCTGGAGCACACCGAGATCCCGGCCGGCGGCATCGACGGCAAGCTCGTGATCCTCGTCGACGACGTGCTGTTCTCCGGCCGCACCATCCGCGCCGCGCTCGACGCGCTCGGCGACATCGGCCGCCCGCGCGCCGTCCAGCTCGCCGTCCTGGTCGACCGCGGCCACCGCGAGCTGCCGATCCGCGCCGACTACGTGGGCAAGAACCTGCCCACCTCGCTGCGCGAGGCCGTGCAGGTGCGCCTGGCCGACACCGACGGCGTGGACGCCGTCCTGGTCGGCGACCGCGACCACAACCAGCGCTCGTCGCAGGCCCTGACCGAACCGCACCTTCCGGAGTAGCCCGCGTGATGCGCCACCTCGTCTCCGCCGCCGATCTCACCCGCGACGACGCGCTGCTGATCCTGGACACCGCCGAGGAGCTGGCCCAGCTCTCCGGGCGGGCCGTGAAGAAGCTGCCCACGCTGCGCGGCCGGACCGTCGTCAACCTCTTCTTCGAGGACTCGACCCGCACCAAGACCTCCTTCGAGGTCGCCGAGAAGCGCCTCTCGGCGGACGTCATCAACTTCTCCGCCAAGGGCTCGTCCGTCTCCAAGGGCGAGAGCCTCAAGGACACCGCGCTGACCCTGCAGGCCATGGGTGCCGACGCGGTCGTCATCCGCCACCACGCCTCCGGCGCGCCGGCCCGCCTGGCGCAGTCCGACTGGCTGCACGGCAGTGTCATCAACGCCGGTGACGGCACCCACGAGCACCCCACCCAGGCGCTGCTCGACGCCTTCACCATGCGCCGCCACCTCAACCCGGGCAGTGGCAAGGACCTCGCAGGGCGCCGGGTGACGATCGTCGGCGACGTCCTGCACAGCCGGGTCGCCCGCTCCAACGTCCACCTGCTGACCACCCTCGGCGCCCAGGTCACCTTCGTCGCCCCGCCGACGCTGCTGCCCATCGGCATCGAGAACTGGCCCTGCGAGATCAGCTACGACCTGGAGAGCGTGCTCCCCAAGACGGACGCGCTGATGATGCTCCGGGTGCAGCGCGAGCGGATGAACGCCGCGTTCTTCCCGACCGAGCGGGAGTACAGCCGCCGCTACGGCATGAACGGCCCGCGGATGACCCAGCTGCCCGAGCACGCGATCGTCATGCACCCCGGCCCGATGGTCCGCGGCATGGAGATCACCGCCGAGGTCGCCGACTCGCCGCGCTGCACCGCGGTCGAGCAGGTCGCCAACGGCGTGTCGGTCCGCATGGCCGTGCTGTACCTGCTCCTCGGCGGGGCCGTCTTCGCCGACGGCCCGAACGACGCCGCCCGCACCGAATCCGTGGAGACCGCCAAGTGACCACCTACCTGATCCGCAACGCCCAGATCGCCGGCGGCGCCCCGCAGGACCTCCACCTCGCCGACGGTGTGATCAAGGCGATCGGCACCGGCCTGGCCGTCGAGGCCGACATCGAGATCGACGCCACCGGCCTGATCGTGCTGCCCGGCCTGGTCGACCTGCACACCCACCTGCGCGAGCCCGGCCGCGAGGACGCCGAGACCGTCCTCACCGGCACCCAGGCCGCCGCGATGGGCGGCTTCACCGCCGTGCACGCGATGGCCAACACCACCCCGGTGGCCGACACCGCCGGCGTCGTCGAGCAGGTCTGGCGGCTCGGCCAGGAGGCCGGCTACTGCGACGTGCAGCCGGTCGGCGCCGTCACCGTCGGCCTGGAGGGCAAGAAGCTCGCCGAGCTCGGCGCCATGCACGAGTCCGCCGCCGGCGTCCGGGTCTTCTCCGACGACGGCAAGTGCGTCGACGACGCCGTGCTGATGCGCCGCGCGCTGGAGTACGTCAAGGCCTTCGACGGCGTCGTCGCCCAGCACGCCCAGGAGCCGCGGCTCACCGAGGGCGCGCAGATGAACGAGGGCCAGGTCTCCGGCGAGCTCGGGCTCGGCGGCTGGCCGGCCGTCGCCGAGGAGTCGATCATCGCCCGCGACGTGCTGCTCGCCGCGCACGTCGGCTCCCGGCTGCACGTCTGCCACGTCTCCACGGCCGGCTCGGTCGAGATCATCCGCTGGGCCAAGGCCAAGGGCTGGGACGTCACCGCCGAGGTCACCCCGCACCACCTGCTGCTCACCGACGAGCTGGTCCGCTCGTACGACCCGGTCTACAAGGTGAACCCGCCGCTGCGCACCGCCGCGGACGTCCAGGCGCTGCGCAAGGCGCTGGCCGACGGCACCATCGACGCCGTCGCCACCGACCACGCGCCGCACCCGGCCGAGGACAAGGACTGCGAGTGGGCCGTCGCCGCGATGGGCATGGTCGGCCTGGAGACCGCGCTGTCGGTCGTGCAGCAGACCATGGTCGACACCGGCCTGCTGAACTGGGCGGGCGTCGCCGACCGCATGTCGCACCGCCCGGCCCGGATCGGCCGTCTCGCCGGGCACGGCCGGCCCGTCTCGGTCGGTGAGCCGGCCAACCTGGTGCTGTTCGATCCCGCGTACCGTGGTGCCGTGAACCCGGACAGCTTCGCCACCCGCAGCCGCAACACCCCCTACAAGGGCCTCGACCTGCCCGGACGGGTGCACGCCACCTTCCTGCGCGGCCGGGCCACCGTCCTGGCCGGGGAGCTCGTCGAGCAGGGCGTCGACGCGTGAGTTTCCACCGCACGCCCGCCCCGCTCGCCCCGTTCACCCCGCTGGCCCAGGAACAGGCCAAGGTCCACGACTGGCCCGGGTACATCGGCTGGGCCGTCGGCCTGCTGATCGTGATCGGGCTCGTCTACTGGCTGATGCGCCAGGGCTGGAACTGGCGGCGCACGCTGCAGTCCGGCATCCCGCCGCTGCCCGCCGTGCCGGCCGGCGCCGGCCGGACCATCCTGGAGACCAGCGGCCGGTACCACGGCACCACCACCGCCGGGAACTGGCTCGACCGGGTCGTCGCGCACGGCCTGGGCAACCGCAGCCGCGCCGACCTCATCCTCGGCGAGGACGGCCTGCTGGTGCGCCGCCCCGGCGACGTCGACCTCTGGATCCCGGCCGGGCACCTGACCGGTGCCCGCACGGACTCCGGAATCGCCGGCAAGGTCGTCCCGGCCGGGATCCTCGTCGTCACCTGGACGCACGAGGGCACCGAGCTGGACTCCGGCTTCCGGGCCGACCACCCCGACGAGCACGCCGCCTGGGTCGAGGCGGTCGCTCACCTCGCAACACGTACGAAGACGAAGACGGAAGAGGCCGCGCAATGACCGCACCTGCCCCCACCACGCAGCGCCAACGGCGGGAACGCGTCCCGGCCGTGCTCGTCCTGGAGGACGGCCGGACCTTCCGCGGCCAGGCCTACGGCGCCGTCGGCGAGACCTTCGGCGAGGCGGTCTTCAACACCGGCATGTCCGGCTACCAGGAGACCCTCACCGACCCGTCGTACCACCGCCAGGTGGTCGTGATGACGGCCCCGCAGATCGGCAACACCGGCTGGAACGACGAGGACGACGAGTCCAAGCGGATCTGGGTCGCCGGGTACGTCGTGCGCGACCCCGCCCGGGTCGCCTCCAACTGGCGCTCGCGCCGCTCGCTGGACGACGAGCTCGTCCGCCAGGGCGTCGTCGGCATCAGCGGCATCGACACCCGCGCGCTCACCCGGCACCTGCGCGACCGCGGCGCCATGCGCTGCGGCATCTTCTCCGGCCCGGCGCTCGCCGACCCGGCGGCCCTGCTCGCCCGGGTGCAGCAGTCGCCCGAGATGAAGGGCGCCGACCTGTGTGCCGAGGTGGCCACCACCGAGCCGTACATCGTCCCGGCCATCGGTGAGAAGAGGTTCACCGTCGCCGCGCTGGACCTCGGCATCAAGGCGATGACCCCGCAGCGGATGGCCGAGCGCGGCATCGAGGTCCACGTGCTGCCGGCCGACGCCTCCCTGGAGGACGTCTACGCCGTCAACCCGGACGGCGTCTTCTTCTCCAACGGCCCGGGCGACCCGGCCACCGCCGACCAGCAGGTCGCCGTGGCGCAGGGCGTGCTGGAGCGGAAGACCCCGTTCTTCGGGATCTGCTTCGGCAACCAGATCCTGGGCCGCGCCCTCGGCTTCGGCACCTACAAGCTCAAGTACGGCCACCGCGGCATCAACCAGCCGGTGCAGGACCGCACCACCGGCAAGGTCGAGGTGACCGCCCACAACCACGGCTTCGCCGTGAACGCGCCTCTGGACAAGGTGAGCGACACCCCCTACGGGCGGGTCGAGGTCTCCCACGTCTGCCTCAACGACGACGTGGTCGAGGGCCTGCAGGCGCTCGACGTGCCCGCCTTCAGCGTGCAGTACCACCCCGAAGCGGCCGCCGGCCCGCACGACGCCGCCTACCTGTTCGACCGCTTCGTGAAGCTCATGGAGGGCCAGCGTGCCTAAGCGCACTGACATCAAGTCCGTCCTGGTGATCGGGTCCGGCCCGATCGTGATCGGCCAGGCCGCCGAGTTCGACTACTCGGGCACGCAGGCCTGCCGGGTCCTCAAGGCCGAGGGCCTGCGGGTCGTGCTGGTCAACTCCAACCCGGCCACGATCATGACCGACCCGGAGATCGCCGACGCCACCTACGTCGAGCCGATCACCCCGGAGTTCGTCGAGAAGATCATCGCCAAGGAGCGCCCCGACGCGCTGCTGCCGACCCTGGGCGGCCAGACCGCGCTCAACACGGCGATCTCGCTGGACGCCAACGGCGTGCTCGCCAAGTACAACGTCGAGCTGATCGGCGCCAAGGTCGAGTCGATCCACAAGGGCGAGGACCGCGAGCTCTTCAAGGGCGTCGTCGAGGCCGTCAACGCCAAGATCGGTTACGGCGAGTCCGCCCGCTCGGTCATCTGCCACACCATGGACGAGGTGCTGGCCGGCGTCGACACCCTCGGCGGCTACCCCGTCGTCGTGCGCCCCTCCTTCACCATGGGCGGCGCCGGCTCCGGCTTCGCCCACAACGAGGAGGACCTGCGCCGCATCGCCGGCCAGGGCCTGACCCTCTCGCCGACCACCGAGGTGCTCCTGGAGGAGTCCATCCTCGGCTGGAAGGAGTACGAGCTGGAGCTGATGCGCGACAAGAACGACAACGTCGTGGTCGTCTGCTCCATCGAGAACTTCGACCCGATGGGCGTGCACACCGGTGACTCGATCACCGTGGCCCCGTCGATGACGCTCACCGACCGCGAGTACCAGATCCTGCGCGACATCGGCA
Source organism: Kitasatospora sp. NPDC059722 (assembly GCF_042733235.1). Taxonomy (NCBI): domain Bacteria; kingdom Bacillati; phylum Actinomycetota; class Actinomycetes; order Kitasatosporales; family Streptomycetaceae; genus Kitasatospora; species Kitasatospora sp. NPDC059722. The sequence goes on along the minus strand of NZ_JBHWGD010000002.1, from coordinate 194,924 downwards.
TCGCCGTCATCCGCGAGGTCGGCGTCGACACCGGCGGCTGCAACATCCAGTTCGCGGTCAACCCCGAGGACGGCCGGGTCATCGTCATCGAGATGAACCCGCGCGTGTCCCGCTCCTCGGCGCTCGCCTCCAAGGCCACCGGCTTCCCGATCGCCAAGATCGCCGCCAAGCTGGCCGTCGGCTACACGCTCGACGAGATCCCCAACGACATCACCGAGGAGACCCCGGCCTCCTTCGAGCCGACCCTCGACTACGTCGTCGTCAAGGTGCCGCGCTTCGCGTTCGAGAAGTTCCCGAGCGCCGATGCCACCCTCACCACGACCATGAAGTCCGTCGGCGAGGCCATGGCCCTCGGCCGCAACTTCCCCGAGGCGCTGCAGAAGGCGCTGCGCTCGCTGGAGAAGAAGGGCTCCCAGTTCAGCTGGACCGGCCCCGTGGGCGACAAGGCCGAGTTGCTGGCCAAGGCGGTCGTGCCGACCGACGGCCGGATCAACACCGTGATGGACGCCATCCGGGCCGGCGCCACCGCGGAGGAGGTGTTCGAGGCCACCAAGATCGACCCGTGGTTCGTCGACCAGCTCTTCCTGCTCGACGAGATCGCCGGCGAGCTCGCCGACGCCGCCGAGCTCACCCCGGACCTGCTGCGCCACGCCAAGCGGCACGGCTTCTCCGACCAGCAGATCGGCGAGATCCGCGGCCTGAAGCCGGACGTCGTCCGCGAGGTGCGCCACGCGCTCGGCATCCGCCCGGTGTTCAAGACCGTCGACACCTGCGCCGCCGAGTTCGCCGCCAAGACCCCGTACTTCTACTCGTCCTACGACGAGGAGAACGAGGTCGCCCCGCGCACCAAGCCCGCGGTGATCATCCTCGGTTCCGGCCCGAACCGCATCGGCCAGGGCATCGAGTTCGACTACTCCTGCGTCCACGCCTCCTTCGCGCTGGCCGAGGCCGGGTACGAGACCGTCATGGTCAACTGCAACCCGGAGACCGTCTCCACCGACTACGACACCTCCGACCGGCTCTACTTCGAGCCGCTCACCCTGGAGGACGTCCTGGAGATCGTCCACGCCGAGCAGCAGGCCGGTCCGCTCGCGGGCGTCATCGTCCAGCTCGGCGGCCAGACCCCGCTCGGCCTCGCCCAGGCGCTCAAGGACAACGGCGTGCCGATCGTCGGCACCCAGCCCGAGGCGATCGACCTCGCCGAGGAGCGCGGCGCCTTCGGCCGCGTCCTGCGCGACGCCGGCCTGCCGGCGCCCAAGCACGGCACCGCCTTCTCCTTCGAGGAGGCCAAGGCGATCGCCGACGAGATCGGCTACCCGGTGCTCGCCCGCCCGTCCTACGTGCTCGGCGGCCGCGGCATGGAGATCGTCTACGACGAGGCCTCCCTCGCCTCCTACCTGGAGCGGCACGCCGGCCTGATCTCCGAGCACCCGGTGCTCATCGACCGCTTCCTCGACGACGCGGTGGAGATCGACGTCGACGCGCTCTACGACGGCACCGAGCTCTACCTCGGCGGCGTCATGGAGCACATCGAGGAGGCCGGCATCCACTCCGGCGACTCCGCCTGCGCGCTGCCCCCGATCACCCTCGGCGGCTACGACATCAAGCGCCTGCGCACCTCCACCGAGGCCATCGCGCGCGGCGTCGGCGTCCGCGGCCTGATCAACATCCAGTTCGCGATGGCCGGCGACATCCTCTACGTCCTGGAGGCCAACCCGCGCGCCTCCCGGACCGTCCCGTTCACCTCCAAGGCCACCGCGGTGCCGCTGGCCAAGGCGGCCGCCCGGGTCTCGCTCGGCGCCACCATCGCCGAGCTGCGCGCCGAGGGCATGCTCCCGGCCGAGGGCGACGGCGGCACGCTGCCCGCCGACGCGCCGATCGCGGTCAAGGAGGCCGTGATGCCGTGGAGCCGCTTCCGCGACGTCCACGGCCGCGGGGTGGACACCGTCCTCGGCCCGGAGATGCGCTCGACCGGTGAGGTCATGGGCATCGACAAGGTCTTCGGCACGGCCTACGCCAAGGCCCAGGCCGGCGCCTACGGCGCGCTGCCGACCAAGGGCAAGGTCTTCGTCTCCGTCGCCAACCGCGACAAGCGCAACCTCGTCTTCCCGGCGCGCGCCCTGGTCAGCCTCGGCTTCGAGGTGCTCGCCACGGCCGGCACCGCCGAGGTGCTCCAGCGCGGCGGCATCCCGTCCACGCTGGTGCGCAAGCACAGCGAGGGCGAGGGCCCGAACGGCGAGAAGACCATCGTCCAGCTGATCCACGACGGCGAGGTCGACCTCATCATCAACACGCCCTACGGCACCGGCGGGCGCCTGGACGGCTACGAGATCCGCACCGCGGCCGTGGCCCGCGCCGTGCCCTGCCTGACCACCGTCCAGGCGATGGGCGCGGCCGTCCAGGGCATCGACCGGCTGCTGCGCGACGAGGTCGGGGTGATGTCGCTCCAGGAGCACGCCGAGCTGATCAACGCCGGCCGCAAGTAGCACCACCGCAGTGGGGGGCACCGAAGCCAGTCGGGTGCCCCCCACTTCCATGCCCGCGATTCGACCTGCCGCGCTGTGAACACCGCTGCTCGCTCCGGGAGTTGACCCCCTTGTACAAGCTTCTGTTCGACCTCGTCTTCAAGAAGATGGACCCGGAGAAGGCCCACCACCTCGCCTTCTTCTGGATCCGCCTCGCCTCCTCCGTGCCGGGCCTGCGCACCCTCGTCCGGCTGCTGCTCGCCCCGCAGGACCGGGCGCTGCGCACCCGCGCCCTCGGCCTCGACCTGCCCGGCCCGTTCGGGCTCGCGGCCGGCTTCGACAAGAACGGCGTCGGCATCGACGGCCTCGCGATGCTCGGCTTCGACTACGTCGAGATCGGCACCATCACCGGCGAGGCCCAGCCCGGCAACCCGGCGCCGCGGCTGTTCCGCCTGGTCGAGGACCGCGCGCTGATCAACCGGATGGGCTTCAACAACCAGGGCTCGGCCCGGGTCGCCGCCCGCCTCGCCGCCCGCCCGCACACCAGCTCCACCCCGGTGATCGGCGTCAACATCGGCAAGACCAAGGTCGTCGAGGAGGCCGACGCCGTCGCCGACTACGTCAAGTCGACCGAGCGGCTGGCCCGTTACGCCGACTACCTGGTCGTCAACGTCAGCTCGCCCAACACCCCCGGACTGCGCAACCTGCAGGCCGTCGACCACCTGCGCCCGCTGCTCTCCGCCGTCCGCGAGGCCGCCGACCGCACCACCGCGCACCACGTGCCGCTGCTGGTGAAGATCGCCCCGGACCTCGCCGACGAGGACGTCGACGCCGTCGCCGACCTCGCCCTGGAGCTGGGCCTGGACGGCATCATCGCCACCAACACCACGATCGGCCGCGAGGGCCTGCGGGCCGACGCCGCGCGGGTCGAGGAGATCGGCATGGGCGGCCTGTCCGGCGCCCCGCTCAAGGCCCGCGCCCTGGAGGTCCTCCAGCGGCTGCGCGCCCGCACCGGCGGCCGGCTGACGCTCGTGTCGGTCGGCGGCGTGGAGAGCGCCGAGGACGCCTGGCAGCGGATCATCCACGGCGCCGACCTCGTCCAGGGCTACAGCGCCTTCATCTACGAGGGCCCGTTCTGGTGCCGCCGCATCCACAAGGGCCTCTCCGCCCGCGTCCGGGACGCGGGCTTCCGCAACCTGGCCGCGGCCGTCGGCAGCGCCGTGCGCCCCTCGTGACCCCCCGTACCGCCACTGGAAACCCCGGAGACGACATGACCCTCGCCCCGTTCGGCGCCCGGCTGCGCCAGGCCATGGACACCCGTGGCCAGCTCTGCGTCGGCATCGACCCGCACGCCTCCCTGCTCGCCGCCTGGGGACTCGGCGACGACGTCGCCGGCCTGGAGACCTTCAGCCGCACCGTCGTCGAGGCGCTGGCCGACCGGGTCGCCGTGCTCAAGCCGCAGGCCGCCTTCTTCGAGCGCTTCGGCAGCAAGGGCGTCGCGGTGCTGGAGAGGACCGTCGAGGAGGCCCGCGCGGCCGGTGCGCTGGTCCTGATGGACGCCAAGCGCGGCGACATCGGCTCCACCATGGCCGCCTACGCCGAGGCCTTCCTCGCGCCCGGCAGCCCGCTGTTCTCCGACGCCCTCACCGTCAGCCCCTACCTCGGCTTCGGCTCGCTGCGCCCGGCGCTCGACCTCGCGCGCGAGCACGGCTGCGGGGCGTTCGCGCTGGCGCTCACCTCCAACCCGGAGGGCGCCGAGGTGCAGCGCGCCGTCGGCGCCGGCGGCGAGCCGGTCGCCGCCTCGGTGCTGCGCCAGCTGGCGGCCGAGAACGCCGGGGCCGAGCCGCTCGGCTCGTTCGGCGCGGTGGTCGGCGCGACGCTCGCCGACGCGGGCGTGGACCTCGCGATCAACGGCCCGCTGCTGGCCCCCGGCATCGGCGCCCAGGGCGCGACGATGGCGGACCTGCCGCGGGTGTTCGGCGCCTCGGTGCGCAACGTCGTACCGAGCGTCAGCCGGGACGTCCTCAAGCACGGCCCGTCGGTGCCGGCGCTGCGCGAGGCGGCCGAGCGGTTCGTGGGGGAGTACGCGGACGCCGTGAAGTAGCGCGGCGCGAAGTGCCGTCCGGGGGCCGGGTGGTAGCCGGCCGGTGACCCTGCGCAGTGTGCGCAGGACCGGGCGGTGCCGCTCCGCCGGGCCTCCGCTTGACGTGAGCGCCGTCACATCGGCGGTGCCAAAGTCTCGCAATCGCGGTCATTTTGCCCCGGAAAGTCCTGGTCGGCCTTGGCTGACCAGGACTTTTCGTGTTCTTTTCCTGACGCGGCGCCGCAATCCGGGTAGTGTCCGGCGATAGGTCATCGAAGAGCCGCGATTCTCGTAGCTCCCGCAGGTCAGGGCCCTGGGGTTCCACTTGCGGAGGTGTCCTGGAGAACCAAACCAGTCATAGCTCAATCCCTTCCTTCCACACCCTGAGGTGAACGGCGTGGCTCTTCCGCCCCTTACCCCTGAACAGCGCACCGCCGCGCTCGCCAAGGCCGCCGAGGCTCGCCGGGAGCGCGCCGAGGTCAAGAACCGGCTCAAGCACTCCGGCGCCTCCCTGCACGAGGTGATCAAGGCCGGCAAGGCCGACAACGACGTCATCGGCAAGATGAAGGTCTCGGCCCTGCTGGAGTCGCTCCCGGGCGTCGGCAAGGTCCGGGCCAAGCAGATCATGGAGCGCCTCGGCATCAGCGAGAGCCGTCGTGTCCGCGGTCTCGGCACGAACCAGATCGCCTCCCTGGAGCGGGAGTTCGGCGGCGGTGCCGCCTGACCGTGCCCCCGTGGTCCCGGGATCGTCCGCGATCCGGGATAATCGGTGCATGAGTGAGCGTCCGCGGCTGACCGTGCTCTCCGGCCCTTCGGGGGTCGGCAAGAGCACGGTCGTCGCTCATATGAGGAAGCAGCACCCCGAGGTCTGGCTCTCGGTGTCGGCGACGACCCGCCACCCGAGGCCCGGCGAGCAGAACGGGGTCCAGTACCACTTCGTCGACAACGACGAGTTCGACAAGCTGATCGCCAACGGCGAGCTCCTGGAGTGGGCCGTCTTCGCCGGCAACCGCTACGGCACCCCGCGCGCGGCGGTGCAGGAGAAGCTGGAGCGCGGCGAGCCCGTCCTGCTGGAGATCGACCTGCAGGGCGCCCGCCAGGTGCGCGAGTCGATGCCGGAGGCCCAGCTGGTGTTCCTGGCTCCGCCGAGCTGGGACGAGCTGGTCCGCCGGCTGACCGGCCGGGGCACCGAGCCGCAGGACGTCATCGAGAAGCGGCTGGAGGCCGCCAAGGTCGAGCTGGCGGCGGAGCCGGAGTTCGACACGACTCTTGTCAACACCTCCGTCGAGCAGGTAGCGGCCGAACTGCTAGCCTTGCTCGGTGTAGGCTGACCTGTCTGTCTTTTCCACCCTTTCGGAAGGTTTTCGCGTGTCCTCTTCCATGACCGCGCCCGAGGGCATCATCAACCCGCCGATCGACGAGCTGCTTGAGGCCACCGACTCCAAGTACAGCCTGGTGATCTACGCCGCCAAGCGGGCGCGCCAGATCAACGCGTACTACTCCCAGCTCGGCGAGGGCCTGCTGGAGTACGTCGGCCCGCTGGTCGACACCCACGTGCACGAGAAGCCGCTGTCGATCGCGCTCCGCGAGATCAACGCCGGCATGCTGACCGCCGAGGCGGTCGAGGGCGCCTGATCCGGTCGACCTCGTAACTCTCCGGAAGGGCCTGGCGGAATCGTTTCCGCCGGGCCCTTCGGCGTTGTGGAGCGGACGGGGCCACGGTGCGGGTGATCGTCGCGGGGCCGTAGGGTGTGCACGTCCCTGGAGTGGAGGAGAGCGGGATCATGAGCGCGACTTCGGACCGGACCGGCGCGGACGCCCCGCGCGTCGTCCTCGGCGTCAGCGGCGGCATCGCGGCCTACAAGGCCTGTGAGCTGCTCCGCCGGTTCACCGAGTCCGGCCACCTGGTCACCGTGGTGCCCACCGCCGCCGCGCTGCACTTCGTCGGCGAGGCCACCTGGGCCGCCCTGTCCGGCCGCCCGGCCGCCACCGAGACCTGGGAGAACGTCCACGAGGTGCCGCACGTGCGGATCGGCCAGCAGGCCGACCTCGTCGTCGTCGCCCCCGCCACCGCGGACCTGATCGCCAAGGCCGCCCACGGCCTCGCCGACGACCTCCTCACCAACACCCTGCTCACCGCGCGCTGTCCGGTCGTGATCGCGCCCGCCATGCACACCGAGATGTGGGAGCACCCGGCCACCCGGGAGAACGTCGCCACGCTGCGCCGCCGCGGCGTCATCGTGCTGGAGCCCGCCGTCGGGCGGCTCACCGGCAAGGACACCGGCAAGGGGCGGCTGCCCGAGCCGGCCGCGGTCTTCGAGGCCTGCCGGGCCGTGCTGCGCCGCGGCGGCGCCGTGCCGACCGACCTGGCCGGGCGCCACGTGGTGGTCTCGGCCGGCGGCACCCGGGAGCCGCTGGACCCGGTGCGCTACCTCGGGAACCGCTCCTCCGGCAAGCAGGGCTACGCGCTGGCCGTGACGGCGGCGGCCCGTGGGGCGCGGGTGACGCTGGTCTCGGCCAACGCGGAACTGCCCGATCCGGCGGGGGTGGACGTCGTGCACGTCTCGACCGCGCTGGAGCTGCGCGAGGCCGCGCTGAAGGCGGCGGAGGACGCGGACGCCGTGGTCATGGCCGCGGCGGTGGCCGACTTCCGGCCCGCCGAGTACGTCACCGGCAAGATCAAGAAGGTCGAGGGGGTCGAGCCGGCGCCGGTCGCGCTGGTCCGCAATCCGGACGTCCTGGCCGAGCTGTCCGCCCACCGGACCCGTTCGGGCCAACTGGTCGTGGGTTTCGCGGCGGAGACCGACGACGTGCTCGCGTACGGCCGCGCCAAGCTCGCCCGCAAGGGCTGCGACCTGCTCGTCGTCAACGAGGTCGGCAACGGCAAGGCCTTCGGGACGGACGTCAACGAGGCCGTGGTGCTGGGCTCCGACGGCAGTGAGACGGCCGTTCCGGTGGGCCCCAAGGAGGTGCTCGCGGACGTGGTCTGGGACTTGGTCGTGGAACGGCTGGAAACGGTCGGCAACCGGACAGAAGGCGCTTGAGTCCGGTCGGAGAGCCACTTGATAACGGTCTCGTTTTCCGGAAGCGGGTGACGTTCGACGGAACCTGACCGTTAGACTCCAGGAATCAAGTCTTTCCGGATGTCCCCGGTCCGCCGGGGGCCTTCAGTCAGCAGCCGCTGCAACCCCAGGGAGCGCTGTGTCTCGCCGCCTGTTCACCTCGGAGTCCGTGACCGAGGGACACCCCGACAAGATCGCTGACCAGATCAGCGACACCATCCTCGACGCTCTCCTGCGGGAGGACCCGACCTCCCGGGTCGCCGTGGAGACGCTCATCACCACCGGCCAGGTGCACGTGGCCGGCGAGGTGACGACGAAGGCGTACGCGCCGATCGCCCAGCTCGTCCGGGACAAGATCCTGGAGATCGGTTACGACAGCTCCAAGAAGGGCTTCGACGGCGCCTCCTGCGGCGTGTCGGTGTCCATCGGTGCTCAGTCGCCCGACATCGCGCAGGGCGTCGACACCGCGTACGAGGCTCGGGTCGAGGGCGATGAGGATGACCTCGACAAGCAGGGTGCCGGCGACCAGGGCCTGATGTTCGGCTACGCGTCGGACGAGACCCCCGAGCTCATGCCGCTGCCGATCACCCTGGCGCACCGCCTGTCGCGCCGCCTGACCGAGGTCCGCAAGAACGGGACCATCCCGTACCTGCGCCCCGACGGCAAGACCCAGGTCACCATCGAGTACGACGGCGACAAGGCCGTCCGGCTCGACACCGTGGTCGTCTCCACGCAGCACGCCTCGGACATCGACCTGGAGTCGCTGCTCACCCCGGACATCCGCGAGTTCGTCGTGGAGCCGGAGCTCAAGGCGCTCGCCGAGCAGGGCATCAAGCTCGTGACCGACGGCTACCGGCTGCTGGTCAACCCGACCGGCCGCTTCGAGATCGGCGGCCCGATGGGCGACGCCGGCCTGACCGGCCGCAAGATCATCATCGACACGTACGGCGGCATGGCCCGCCACGGCGGCGGCGCCTTCTCGGGCAAGGACCCGTCCAAGGTGGACCGCTCGGCCGCGTACGCGATGCGCTGGGTCGCCAAGAACATCGTCGCCGCCGGCCTCGCCCGCCGCGCCGAGGTCCAGGTCGCCTACGCGATCGGCAAGGCCGAGCCGGTCGGCCTGTTCGTCGAGACCTTCGGCACCGAGACCGTCCCGGTCCTCGACATCCAGAAGGCCGTCAGCGAGGTCTTCGACCTGCGCCCCGCCGCGATCATCCGCGACCTCGACCTGCTGCGCCCGATCTACTCGCAGACCGCCGCGTACGGCCACTTCGGCCGTGAGCTGCCGGACTTCACCTGGGAGCGCACCGACCGCGTGGACCAGCTGAAGGCCGCCATCGCCGGCTGATCCGTCCGGATTCCCGGAAGCGGGGGGGGCGCCGCCCCCCCCCCGCGCGGCCCCCCCCCCCCGCCCCCCGCGGGGGTCCCCCGGGTGCTCGCGGGGGTATTGAACCTCTCACGCGCGCAACGCGC